>JAEYXG010000006.1 GCA_023428585.1 Bacteroidota bacterium | reverse complement strand
TAATTAACATCAATGGAAGCACATTACTGTTGGCAGGGGTTGAGAATTGGAGCGACATTGCAAGATTTCACCGGTATGGTGATATGCGACTTACCATGAAAGATGCACCGGTTACCGATGTCAGTATTCTGTTATCGCATGATCCAACCCATTGGGAGGCAGAGGTTGTTAAGAAATACCCACGGTTTGATTTAACGCTTTCCGGTCATACACACGGCATGCAGATGGGTTTTCAGGGATTTGGGATAAAATGGAGCCCTTCGCAGTATGTTTTTAAAAATTGGGGAGGCATGTACAAGAAAGAGCTGCCAGGCAAAAAAGTTTCTCGGCTATACGTGAATTTAGGACTCGGGCATATAGCATATCCGGGCAGAGTAGGCATACTTCCTGAAATCACATTGATTACCCTTACTGATTAATTCTCAGATCAGGAATAACATCAGCTTCCTGATTGGAATCATAAAAACTTGAACTGACTAAATTTTAAACCAGTTATTAACACGGTCGGTTATTGCGCAGTTATCACTGAAATGCTTGAATTCGTTGGTGTGTTTATTATACACATAGTCTTTTTCCCATTCCTTGTGATTTTGCTGAATTTTCCTAAGTGCATTGATAATAAGATGCAATTCATTATCAGTCATGGTTGGGTGCAGTGAGAGCCTTACCCAGCCTGGTTTTTTTGAGAGATCGCCGTGATTGATAAGCTCTGTTATCTGTTTGGAATATTCATAGCTAACATCAAGCAGGAAATGGCCATAGGTACCGGCACAAGCACAACCACCACGCACCTGTATGCCAAAACGATCACTAAGCAATTTTACCACGAGATTATAGTGGATATTTTCGAGATAGAAAGAAATCACACCCAGCCGGTCTTTTTGTTCAGGAGCAAGAATATGAAGTTCATCAATTGAATTCAATCCTTCAAAGGCAATCTTAAGGAGTTCCTGCTCTCTCATCTTCATATTGGCAACCCCCATACGCTCTTTTAATTCTATGCAAAGCGCACTTCTGATAGCTTGCATAAAACCCGGTGTTCCACCGTCTTCCCTGACTTCAATATCGTCAACGTATTTAAATTCACCCCATGGGTTTGTCCAGTCGACAGTACCACCACCCGGTTGATCGGGTGTTTGGTTATGGTACATAGCCCTATTGAAGACCAATACGCCTGAGGAGCCCGGTCCGCCAAGGAACTTGTGAGGGGAAAACATAATGGCATCCAGATGAGCCATAGGGTCCTCAGGATGCATATTAATCTCTTCATAAGGGGCTGATGCAGCAAAGTCAATAAAGCAATAGCCGCCATGCTCATGCATAATCTTTGCCAGTGTGTGGTATGGGGTTCTCACTCCTGTAACGTTTGAACAAGCAGTAAAAGCACCATATTTCAGAGGCCTGTCCTTGTATATTTCCAACTGTCGGCGTAATTCTTCGGGATCAACCAGCAGGTCCTTATCAGGCTGCAGCACAACCACATCACTTATTGTTTCAAACCATGATGTATGGTTTGAGTGATGTTCCATATGAGTAACAAATACCACGGGCTTGATTTTATCCTTGAAACATTTGTTGTCAGTTAACTGACCGCAAATTTTCAAGCCCAGCATTCTCTGGAATTTAACAATAACTCCGGTCATGCCGAACCCAGCTGTAATGATAAGGTCATCGGGCCCTGCATTTACGTGCCGTTTGATGATGTTGTGCGCCTGATGATAAGCACGTGTCATGGAGGTGCCTGTTTCACTTGTTTCGGTATGAGTATTTCCGATGAATGGCCCTATGTCATTAGTCAATCTGCTTTCAATGGGCTCATATAGTCGCCCGCTTGCAATCCAATCAGCATAGATTAATTCTTGTTCCCCATAAGGAGTATTATAGCGCAGATTGGAACCAATGGTATTCTGCCTGAAGATCTCGAAGTACTTTTCCATATACACGTGCAATAGAGTGCGCAAATTTGCGAAAATTATTCCAAACTCCAAGAAGTATAAATTGAAGATAGGGTACTATTAAGAAGAAAATTACTCCTTAATACCTTGAATGTCACCCTGAGAAATTTGCATACTGGAAATCTCAAGATTTCCACCTTCAGAATAAAGGCTAATCCAGTTATTGTCTTTCCTGTACCACATATCCTGTGCACTTATTCTTAGCAGGTAATCGACAATTTCATCACTTTCACTGGTTTTAAGTACAATACCCCCACTTTTCTGTGAATCCCTACCAAAATTTATGAACACTTTAGGAGGTTTCTCTGATGTTTTCCTTGCCTTGATGACAATATAATTGTTTTTACGCAACCGCATTTCAATAGAGTTGAACTTGTATTTCTGTTCTGTAGTGTCGTGCAATTGAATCGTATCGGTAATCAAATTAGTGATAGCATTATCGTCCATCAGTTTTCTGATCTTACCAATCATCAGGGAAGGGTAGGGCTCTTCGGGTCGTGTGGCAATGGCTTTTTCAAATTCTTCAATGGCTTTGTCAAAAACATTTGACTGGTAGGCGAGATCACCTGCATTAACGAATTTATGATAGACTTCAAGATTGTTCCGTAAACGCTCAAGCAGTATATTCTTGATCAGTAGCAGGCGATCCTTAGGCAGATCCTCCATAGGTTTCAGCTCTGCTGCCACTTCATAGAACTTCTGTGCAGAAGTGAAGTCCTGCTGGGTATACAGTTGGTTTCCCTTATCAATTGCATCATAATACTCTTGATCAATTTTTGATCGTTGTTCCAGTTCAAGTTGTTTGGCTTTTTCCTCCTCTATTCTAGCCAATTCAGCCAGTCGAGCCTCTTCTTTTTGTTTTTCAGCCAATTCCTGTGCTGCTATTTCTGCCAGGCGAGCTTCTTCTTTTTGTTTTTCGGCCAATGCAATTGCCTCATCTGCAGCTTTAATGGAATCCTGTCGATTCAGTTCAGCCTTTTCCTGAAGCGCCAATGCTGCCAGTCGGGCTACTTCCTTCTGTTTTTCAGCCAATTCCTGTGCTGCAATTTCTGCCAGTCGGGCTTCTTCTTTTTGTTTCTCGGCCAATGCAAATGCCTCATCTGCAGCTTTAATGGAATCCTGTCGATTCAGTTCAGCCTTTTCCTGAAGCGCCAATGCTGCCAGTCGGG
>JAEYXG010000334.1 GCA_023428585.1 Bacteroidota bacterium | reverse complement strand
CTGCTATCTATGGTGGTAGCGCCATGGGGGGAATAATAAATATTATCAGTACTGTTCCGGTTGAAAAGTTTAAAATGAAAGCATCGCTCGAATATGGTTCTTTTAACACATTGGGAGCCAAGTTCAGCGCTTCAGGTTCCAGTCAATTGCGTAAAAAGGACAACAGGTTCTATTGGGGTGTAAATTCTTTATTTCGCAAGAGTGATGGCTATATCACACAGTCGGAGGCTGATAGAAAGGAGAACCCTTACATTATCAAATCAAATATGCAGGAAGCCGGTATAAATATAAGAACCGGTATTTCTCTAAATAAGAAACACAATCTGGAGGCGGCAATCAAGTACTATAATGATAGGCGTGGAACCGGCGAAAAGGTTTTCCAACCCGAAGGCAATACAACGGATCATGATTCTTATGGTATGACCCTTAACTATAAAGGGACCCTCAATGATTTAAGCATTAGATCATCAGCATACATCCAGAATGAAGATTACAAAAAGGTCAATGAATATCGGAAAGATGATTATACTTGGTACAATGTTCTTTCAACCCGTGCAGATATGGGCTGGCTTAATAGTTTGACCATACCGGGTAGAAGCCACAATATCACTATGGGTGTTGATATGAAGCTGGGTAGCGTTGATGGCGAGGATGTTTATCTCACTTCAACGGATATCGTGTATAATCAGGGTAAAATATTTACTTTCTCTGCATTTATTCAGGATGAATGGATGTTGAATGAAAAGTTCAGGATTCTGGCTGGTTTACGCTATGATAATGCAACTTTCTATGATGGAGCTTTTTACATTACCGAGCCTTCTTCTGAAACCGAATTCATGTTTGGCTATCAGGTTCCTGAAATGCCGGTCAAACATTGGAGTGCCTTCAGTCCCAGGCTTTCCATGCAGTATAAATTCACTGATAATACCCGCGTTTATGCCATGGTGTCACGGGGATTCCGGCCTTCTGAGCTGGAATATCTGTGCCGCTCGGGTAGAATAAAAGGTGGTTTTAAGATAGCCAGTCCTTCGCTTGAACCTGAATACCTTGATAACCTTGAAACAGGCATTGATCTCGTTCCTTTTAAAAACCTGACTCTTGCCGTTTCGGTATATTACTCAAAAGGCAAGAATTTCCAATACTATGTGAGCAATGGACAAACTATTGATATGGGATTTGGTGAAAGGCCTATCTTCATTCGTGATAATATCACTGATGTCAATATTATGGGAGCAGAAACGGAGCTGCAATATACTATTACAAGCGGAATTCTACTTAGCGCATCATACGCATGGGCACATTCAAAAATTGTGAATTATACGGCTGTCATGCCTTCTGACACTATCAATCTTGATGGGATGTTCTTTACTGACGTCCCTGAACATATTGCAACTGCCGGCGTAAGGATGATCAACCGCTTCCTTAATGGTAGCATTAATATTCGTTATACCGGTGCCATGTTTATCAATGACCAGAATACTGTTGATGAGATACTTGGTTCTGATATGTATCCTGCTTATACTACTACTGATATCAAGATATGGAAAGAGCTGGGTAAGTTCAAGGTTTCGGTAGGAGTCCAGAATCTCTTCGATATCAAGTTCTATGATAGCAAATATGCTGTTGGTCCTGGTCGGTTTATCCTGGGAGGTATAGAATATCACATCTGATTCCTCTCAATTGCACGAATTATTGTGGTATAAGGACATTAAAGAAGTTAAAAATGTCTTATAGTACTTTCCATTTCGTAATCGATAATTTAATCCCGTTTCCTGATTTCAGGCTTGAAATGCTGCACCAATACCACCATCAACAACAGAACTGCTCCAAGCACTGAACCCCTTGCTATAAAATCGCCGTACCGAACATAAAAGGTTATCTTGTCATTTCCATTAATGGTGCCTTTTATTGAATCGGGTACCCAATAGTCAGTGCGACTGCTAATATCACCTCTCTGATTGACAAAACATGAAATGCCGGTATTTGCTGACCGGGCAATGCTGCGTCTGGTTTCAATAGAACGAATTACTGAAAACAGCATGTGTTGCCGATGCCCCGGAGAGTTGCCCCACCATCCATCATTGGTGATTATGAATATTGCATTTGCTCCGTTCCTGATAAATCGGTTAACAAATTCACCATATGCTGACTCGTAGCATATAATTGGTGCTATAGATAAGGTGTCATTAATCCTAAATGGTATTTGTTCCTTATCCACACCCAAGGCCCCAACAGTGCCACCAAGGTCTATTGCAAAACCTCCCAACGGTTTAAGCAACCAGGGGAAGGGCATCATTTCAACCCCCGGGGTCAACCTTGATTTATGTGATAATTGCAGTTCCGGGGATCTGGATATCAATATTGCCGTATTATAGGCATCATAATAACCGTCACCATTCCGGAATTTTCTTGCTGTGGTGGTTATTTCTTCACCTCCCTCATAAGAGCGATAGGTAGAGTACCCTGAAATGACCCTGCTCTCAGGAAATCTCTTGAGCAATTTTGAACGGAACATGGTGAAAGTAGGGTGATTGCTTAAATCGTTCTCCCAAATCATCATTCCGGAGGAGAAGTCAGGCTGTACCATTGATTCCGGGAAGATAATAAAGTCAGTGGTACTATCGGCTTTTTGCGATGCCAGTGATGCCGCCTTGTTAATGACCTCCTCTGCCGGTAATTCATACTGCTCTTCATAAGGATCAAGGTTAGGCTGAACAGAAACAACGTTTATTGGGAAACTCTTCTCAGTGTACGTATAGTATTGTATATACGAGAATGCTATTGGTATCACTATCAGGCTCAAAGGCATCACCCACTCACGAAAAACAAATTTTGGCGAACCCTTGCTAATTATCGACTGCAGAGCTTTATAGATAAGGATATTAACAATAAGTACCCATAATGAGCCGCCAAAGGTACCGGTATATTCATACCATTGTATCCATTGAGGGAATGCAGCAAATCCATTACCAAGCGTCATCCATGGGAAATTAAGATCCCAATGGTGGTGAATGAATTCAAAGGTTATCCAGAAAAATATTAGAGCCAGGTACCCATTATTTCCTCTTTTCATGGTTTTCCGGCTGAAATGAAATAACCAGAACATAAGTGACTGGCAGAAGGTATTTAGCAATATAGCCACTGCTACCCCAAAGAGGGTGGAATTATAGATCCACCATATTGTTAGTCCATTCCATATAAGAAAGGCGGGAAATACCATCCAATAAATGCCAACCCCGGTACTTTTGGGGTCCTTGCGCTTTATATCTTCCAACAGCAATAATGGCACAAAGGCAATAAAAAGCAACAATGGCAATCCTCTCTCAGGCCATGAAAGTGCCAGTAGAAGTCCACTTATAAATGGTAAAAACGGTATCAGCTTTTTTGAAATCATGGGCTAAATTTAACTTTTTAATGCTTTAAACAATTCCCTTATTGAATTTTAACCAAAAGTGGTACACCTTCCATATCCGGTTGAATTGATAAATGGGGGGCATTCTTATGCTTTCCATCACAAAGGTATTTAATAAAAAGTAATTATATCTTCATTTTTAAGTTTGGTAATGTACGTATTGAGTGGTACTTTTGCATCCTGAATCATGCGTTGCAAGTATCATATTATCAACATATTCAAAAATCACCATACAAAATAACGGAGGACTCTATGCCAATCACAAAACTGGAGCAGATATTTGATGTACTCAAATCAAAAAGCAAGAAAAAACTGGTTGCTGCCTATGCAAATGATTCACATACCATTGAAGCGGTGAGTGAAGCGGTTGACAAGGGTATTGTTGAAGCCATTTTGGTAGGTGATGAAGCCACAATGCGTGATGTTTGCGCTAAACTAAATGTTGATGCCGGTAAGTTCCGCATGGTTCATGAGCCCAATGAAGCAAAGGCTGCAGCAAAAGCAGTGAGCTTGATTAATGCAGGCGAAGGCAATATACTTATGAAAGGCTTGGTGAGTACCGATAAATACATGAAAGCCATTCTTAACAAAGAAGAAGGCCTAATGAATCCAGGTGCCATTTTAAGCCATGTCACTGTTATTGAAAATCCAATATACCATAAACTGCTTATTGTTGGCGATGTTGCAATTATTCCATTACCTGACTTCAAGCAGAAAGTTGCATTGGTGAATTATCTCATCAATACCGCCCTTGCATTGGATATACCTAAACCCAAGGTTGCAGTAATATCTGCCACCGAACAAATGCTGGCCGGCATTCCTTCAAGTGCTGAAGGGGCAATGCTAGCAAAAATGGCTGACCGTGGACAAATCAAAGATGCCTATATTGATGGACCACTTGCACTTGATACAGCCATTGATCCTGAATCAGCGCAGATTAAAAAACTTTCTGGACCTGTAGCCGGTGATGCTGACTGCCTTCTTTTCCCGAATATTGAAACCGGTAATGTTTTCTATAAAACCAATACCAAACTTGCCGGCGCTGAACTTGGTGCTTTTGTAGCAGGTGCCCGCGTGCCTTGTGTTCTCTCATCAAGAGGCGACAGTGCGCTTACCAAGTTATATAGTATAGCTTTAGCAGCTCTAATAGCTAAATAAATAAAACTGAATACCGATTATAATGGAAGAAATCAGAATACTGGCAATTAATCCCGGTTCTACCAGCACCAAAATAGCTGTCTTTAGCGGTGCTAATCCTTTGTTTGTCCGCACTATTTATCATTCAACAGAAGAACTTTCGGGATTTGAAAAGATTACTGACCAGTACAGTTTTCGAAAAGAAATCATTCTAAAGCAACTCGAAGAAGCGGGAATTGAACTAAGTACACTTTCAGTCATTGTTGGCCGCGGAGGATTGGTAAAACCCATCCCATCAGGAGTGTATGAAGTGAATGAAATAATGAAAGCCGACTTGCGCAACAGCCCCATGGGGGAACATGCAAGTAACCTGGGGGGGCTTATTGCCGATGATATTGCAAAGAGCCTTAACAATGTCCGTGCGTTTATTACTGACCCGGTAGTTGTTGATGAACTTGAACCTCTGGCCCGGGTTTCCGGTCATCCTGAGTTTAAACGTGTTTCAATATTTCATGCCCTGAACCAAAAAGCCATTGCCAGGCAGCATGCCAAGTCGGTAATGCGCAAGTATGAAGATATGAACATGATAGTTGTTCATCTTGGCGGTGGTATTAGTGTTGGAGCACATCACAAGGGTAAGGTTGTTGATGTGAATCAGGCTCTTGATGGCGAAGGCCCCTTTTCTCCTGAACGCAGTGGAACACTCCCTGCTGCTGACTTGATCAGGACATGCTTTAGTGGCAAGTATACCCAGAAAGAACTCCTGCTTATGACCAAGGGTAAAGGTGGAATGTCAGCATTCCTGGGAACTAACAGTGCCTATGAAGTTGAGCAGCGTATGATTGCCGGTGATGAATATGCCAAATTTATTTTCCAGGCTATGGCATTCCAAGTGGCTAAAGCTATTGGTGCCATGAGTACAGTACTCAAGGGTGATGTTGATGCAATACTCCTCACTGGTGGTGTTGCTCATGGAAAATGGTTCGTAAATGAGGTGATTGAACGCGTCTATAAAATTGGCCCGGTTCATGTTTACCCCGGTGAAGACGAAATGCGTGCACTCGCTCTTAATGGATTGATGGTCCTGAAAGGCGAAATGGAAGTTAGTGAATACAAATAGTTGATTAACTGTAGATTCTGTCAACCGTTTCAGCAACATATTCCTTTATATGCTGTTTCGTTTCCTTTGCTGTTCTTACTGAATTCTTTACCGGTGCTTTTATTTGAATAT
>JAEYXG010000256.1 GCA_023428585.1 Bacteroidota bacterium | reverse complement strand
GGGTAAGGGCTACGAATGATGAAATGATAACGGAACTCGCCATAACAATACCAAATTCCCTGAAAAGCCTACCGGTAATGCCTTGCAGGAATATAACCGGTAAAAAAACAGCTGCCAACACAACCGTTGTTGCAATGATGGCGAAGAAGATTTCGGCGGTACCCTCAATTCCTGCGTTTAGCGGTTTGACCCCCCTTTCTATCTTTGTATAAATATTTTCAAGAACTACAATTGCATCATCAACAACCAAGCCAATTGACAGAACAATGCCCAACAGTGTAAGCACATTTATTGAGAAATCAAGCATATACATTACAAAGAAAGCGCCAATCAATGAAATGGGAATTGCGATGATTGGAATCAAAGTGGTTCGCCAGTCCCTGAGGAACAGGAAGATAATCAGAACCACCAGTAAAAAGGCTATATAAATGGTCTGTTCAACTTCAGTTATTGATTCACGAATATATTCAGTAGTGTCAAAAGCATAGGTAAGTTGAAGATCGGAAGGCAGATCTTTCTTTATCTGCTCAACACGTTTGTAAAACTCATCAGCTATTTCAATATGGTTGGAACCGGGTTGGGGAATAACCACTGTACCCACCATTGGCACTCCGTTCATTCTTAATATTGATCTTTCATTTTCAGGACCAAGTTCAGCATAGCCGATATCGCGGTAACGCACTATTTGATCATCTTGCTGATACAATATCAGGTTGTTGAAATCCTCTGGTGTCAACAATCTACCCATGGTTCTAACGGTAAGCTCAACTGAGCCACCTTCAATTCGGCCTGATGGTAGTTCCACATTTTCTCTCTGCAATGCACTTCTAACATCAAGTGGTGTAAGTCCAAAAGCCGCCAGTTTAAAGGGGTCCATCCATAAACGCATGGAATATCTCTTCTCCCCCCAGATGGAAATTTCACTAACACCGGGAATAGTTTGCAGCCTCTCCTTGAATGTTCTCTCGGCAATATCAGAGAGTTCAAGCAAAGTGCGCTGCTCACTTCTAATAGTAAGGAATATGATAGGACTTGCATCGGCGTCAGCCTTAGAAACAATAGGCGGGTCAGTGTCGGGAGGCAAATTGCTTACAGCTCTTGAAACTTTATCCCTGACATCATTGGCCGCGGTTTCCAGATCTACTTCAAGGTTAAATTCCACCCTGATCACACTTCTACCGTCACGGCTAACTGAAGTCAATGATCTGATACCGGCTATTCCGTTAACTTCTTCCTCAAGTGGCTCGGTAATTTGTGATTCAATAATATCGGCATTTGCACCAACATAACTGGTGCTTATGGTTATAATAGGTGGATCAACACTTGGATATTCACGCACACCGGTAGATACCAAACCAATTGCCCCAAAAAGGACAATTACCACTGACATAACGGTAGCTAATACCGGCCGTTTGATACTGATAGAAGAAAGGCTCATATACTATCCCTCTCATTAGAAATCACCACAGGCATGCCTCCGCGCAGTTGAAGAATACCTGAAGTAATAACTGTGTCGCCTTTATTTAATCCTGAAGTTGACTGCACCATCTGTTGGGTTCTTATTCCCACTCCTATCCTGACCTGTTCAGCTTTCCCATTGCGGAATACAAAAACCTTATAACCACCAAGTTCAGGAATTATCGCCTGCGCAGGAATCTGCAATGCCTCTTCCATATGATTAAGTTCAAACTCAATTCTTGCAAAGCTTCCCGGCCGTAATTCAAGATTTTTATTTGAATAAAAAGCTCTCACGGCAACTGATCGGGTAGTAGGATCAATGGAAGGTTCTACCGCATATATATCTGCTTCGTAAGTGGTATTGTCACCTTCAAGTTTGAAATCAATCTTATTGCCTTTTGTAACAGACTGGGCAAATCTTTCAGGCACAGAAAATTCAATTTTTACAGGTTGTGTTTGGGTTAGAGTGGCTATTCGTTGACCGGGTGTGACGAATGCGCCTTCACTCACTTGTCTGAGTCCTATGGTACCTGAAAAGGGAGCGACATTTCTGGTCTTTTCAAGCTGTGCGCTTATTAACGATGCTTCTGCTTTAACAGTATTCAGTTCAGTTAGCACCCTGTCGTATTCTTCCTGACTAATGGCTTCCTTCTGCAGAAGACTCCTTGAACGTTGTTCCCTTTCTTCTGCAAGTTTCCTATTATAGGTAACTTTTTCAAGTTGGGCTATCAACTCTGCATCATTAATGGTAATGAGCACTGTTCCCTTACTGACATTTGATCCCTCTGTAAAGTTTATAGAAGTGATTCTGCCGGCAACTTCAGCACTTAAAATTACCTCCTCGTTTGCAAGGACGGTTCCCGTTGCATTTATCCTATCAGAAAGTCCGCCTGGTTCAACTATATATACTGAAACTGGTAATGCCTTACTATTGGGCACATCCTTGGCATTTTCATTTACTGATCTGGAAAACCAGCCTGCGCGATAACCGGCAATTATGACTAATGCCCCAACAATGAGTGCATAGGTAAAAATTCTTTTTATTGTTTTATCCATAAAATTACAAGAATACAATTCCTATCCTGATGTTACATGAAAATGAAACGCAAAAATAACAGATAAGAGACAATAATGTCTTTCACAATTATACAGTTTAATATTTTTTAGCAAATAGGTTAATCTATTGCATTGAGCTATATCCACTTGGCACTTCTCCACTTTTTATTCCTGAATAATGCAAAACTAAATTATGTTTAATCTTCAATGTTTTTGATTAAACAATTTTGTGAGTCCATTGTTTATGCACTAATAATCAAACATTGATGACGACAGTAAAGAAGAACATAATAATCATTGGAGCAGGATTTTCCGGTTTATCAGCAGCGGCTTACCTTGCCAAACATGGGCATAAAGTCACTGTTTTAGAGAAAAACAGCACGCCCGGCGGGAGGGCACGACAATTCAGTGATGGCGGCTTTACGTATGATATGGGCCCCAGTTGGTACTGGATGCCTGATATCTTCGAATCATTCTTTGCTGATTTTGGGAAAAGCACTTCTGATTACTATGAACTGGAGCGTCTTGATCCCTCATATAAGATTTATTTCGGTAAGGACAAGGAAGTCAAGTTACCTGCAGGTGTTGAGAACATCTATAAGTTATATGAGGAACTGGAACCGGGCAGCAGCAATAATCTGAAAAGATTCCTGGATGAAGCCGGATATAAATATCGCATAGGAATAGGAGAATTCGTGCATAAACCCAGCCACTCCATAAAGGAATATATGAGTTGGAAAATCTTAAAAGCAGGATTAAAGCTTAATATGTTCAGCTCCTTTTCTTCATACATCAATAAATACTTCAAGAATCCGCTCATCAGAAGAATGCTCGAATTTCCAGTTCTGTTTCTGGGTGGCACTGCCAAGACAACACCGGCTTTATATAGCCTGATGAATTACAGTGACATGGTGCAGGGCACCTGGTATCCTAAAGGAGGGATGTATAAAGTAGTGGAGGCAATGGTTAAAATGGCCATGGAACTTGGCGTTGAATTCATCTATGATGCAGAAGTATCATCCATTAATACAGTAGATAACAAAGTTATTTCAGTTACGGCAGCAGGTAAAGATTACTTAACTGATTACCTTGTTGCATCAGGCGATTATCATCATATAGAGCAAAAACTGCTTTCTCCTGAACTTAGAAGATACTCGCCGGCTTATTGGGACAAACGGGTGCTGTCGCCTTCCTCTTTAATATATTATTTAGGATTCAATAAACGGATTCCTGAACTTCAGCATCATACGTTATTATTTGATGAAGATTTTGAAGGACATGCAGATTCAATTTATGCTAATCCATCGTGGCCGGAAAACCCTTCCATATATATCAGCTGTACATCAAGGACAGATGACACTGTAGCACCTGCGGGACATGAAAATGTAATGGTACTGATACCCGTAGCACCAGGATTGGAAGACACCGATGAAGTTAGAGAAAAATATCTGAAACATGTTATTATGAGGTTGGAAAGATATACCGGTCAACAATTAGCAAATAACATTGTTTATTCGCGAAGCTATGCTCACAAGGATTTTGAACTTGACTACCACGCATACAAAGGGAATGCTTATGGATTAGCCAACACGCTACTTCAAACAGCTTTTCTTAAGCCTAAGATGCGGAACTCTAAGATCAGTAATCTGCTTTTTGCAGGACAACTTACAGTACCGGGACCTGGTGTCCCACCGGCAATCATTTCGGGAGAAATGGCTGCTAAAGAGATCAGTAAATTAGAAACCAAACACGCTTCATTATGAAAGAATTGTTTGATTCCGTATCCAGAAAGGTTAGTAAATACACAACGAACACCTATTCAACATCCTTTTCCCTTGGGATTAGGTTCTTCAACAAAAGGTTTCATGATCCCATCTATGCCGTCTATGGATTTGTGCGATTGGCGGATGAAATAGTTGATTCATTCCACGAATACGATAAGAAGGCATTGCTGCAAAGATTTAAAAATGATACGTATCAGGCTATTGAAGAGAAAATAAGCCTTAATCCAATACTGAATAACTTCCAGTGGGCCGTAAACAAGTATTACATTGACAGGGAGTTGATTGATAAGTTCTTGGAGAGCATGGAGATGGACCTCCGTGATGTACAATATGACAATTCAACCTTCAAGGAGTATATTGTCGGTTCAGCTGAAGTTGTGGGGCTAATGTGCCTGCGCGTTTTCTGTGAAGGAGACGAAGCAAAATACAACGATTTAAAAATTCCTGCTATGCGCCTTGGCTCAGCATTCCAGAAAATAAATTTTCTTAGGGATCTTAAGAATGATTACCACCAACTTGGCCGTTCCTATTTTCCGGATATTGATCTCCGCCGTTTTGATGAAGAGGCAAAGAAGAAGATAGAGGAAGATATCTCAATTGATTTCCGCGATGGATTGGAAGGTATACGCAGGCTTCCAAGAGAGGCGCGGTTTGGTGTTTATATTGCTTATGTGTACTTTTACAACTTGTTCCTGAAGATAAAAAGTGTTAGTTCATCAAGGATTTTTATTGAACGAATAAGGATTTCAAACAGTACCAAGTACAAATTACTGTTTACATCATTCATCAGGCATCAACTTAATATTTTTTAACTAAATAATGAAACTATTCAGGCTGATAGTCATTATTCTGACCACTTTACCGGCTGTTGCCAATGCACAAGCGGTTACGATTGATCAAGCCCGTAAGATGTATTTTAGCATGTCGGTTGAAAAATGCAATAGTTTGAAACTGGCTGAGTTATTTGGTAACAATAAACCCGTTACTCCTTTACTAATCGCATACAAAGGTGCCGCTTCAGCTGCTGCACCAGAATGCGTTTCAAATCCTTCTGCAAAGATTTCCTGGTTTCGTAAAGGAAAGGCATTGTTGGACGAAGCTATTGTTAGTGACCCCGCAAATTTTGAAATAAGATTTTTAAGATTTGCCACCCAGGATAAATCACCCGGGTTCCTTGGTTATAACGATAATCTAAATGAAGATAAAAACTTTATGCTTAAGAATCTTTCAAAGGGACGAAGTTTGATCAAAGATGACAAAGTATTCAGCATGATAACAGGTTTTCTTGCAAAATCAAGAAATCTGAACCATTTAGAAAAGAAAATCGTTATTGAATATTCAAATAACATAAAGTAGTAAATGAAATGATGGAAGAATTTGTGATTCTTGTAGACGATGACGACAATCAGGTAGGTGTTATGGAGAAGATGCAGGCGCATATGGAAGCCGTGCTTCATAGAGCGTTTTCAGTTTTCATTTTCAATTCAAAAGGAGAACTGATGTTGCAGCAGAGAGCCCTTACGAAATACCATTCACCGGGATTATGGTCAAATACCTGTTGCAGTCATCCCCGCCCCGGAGAGAAAACCATTGACGCCGCTCACCGTCGCATGAGAGAGGAGATGGGCTTTGACTGCCCTTTTACCGAAGCATTCAGCTTCATTTACAAGGCACCTTTTACCAATGAGCTAACTGAACACGAATTTGACCATGTATTTATCGGCATTTCTGATGAATTGCCTGTTCTTAATACCGACGAAGCCGAAGCATACAGGATGGCTACCCTCGATGTTATTCGTAAGGAAATGGACGAAGAACCTGAAAAGTTCTCAGTGTGGTTCAGGATAGCATTTGACCGGGTAGAAGATTATTTTAATGCAATATGAATTAAATCAGCTCCATTGACAGTTCACGCCGGATTATAAAAAACAATATTTAAATATTTGTAGATATGGAATTAGCAATTAATGTTCTGATAGTTATAACAGCCTTCTTCTTTATGGAGTTCATGGCTTGGTTTACACATAAATATGTTATGCATGGATTTTTGTGGGTACTTCATAAAGATCATCATATACGTGACGGCCGAAAGTTGGAATGGAATGATGTTTTTGCCATAATATTTGCCATTCCTAGTATTCTCTTTATTTATTTTGGCGTAATGAATGGAAACAGCTATTCATTAAGTGCCGGTTTGGGGATTTTACTTTACGGATTGGCATACTTTCTATTTCACGATGTGTATGTACATCAAAGAGTTCCTATATTTAAGAATCTTTCAAACAGGTATTTGCGGGCAACGGTGAAGGCCCATCTTGAACATCACACACCTCATGCAAATCATAATTTCGGCTTTCTTATTGCACCTTTGAAATATTATGTTGAGGAATATGGAAAAAGAATAGCAGCAAACAAGAATAATAAGAGCTGAACAAACCTGAATTTACCATTGGAATTATAATCGCAATCCTTTGCCAAAAGGGCCCCTTTGTCATTCATATTCAGTAATATATTTAAAGAGAGTGTCGTACTACTTCTGGATTAACCTAGCTGCCATCTCAATTCCTCTTATAGTAAGTTTTGACCGCAGACTACAAATCCATCATAAATGGAAATATCTTTTCCCGGCCATGTTGGCCACAATGCTGGTATTTGTGCCTTGGGATATAGTCAAGACATCACTGGGCGTTTGGGGATTTAACCATCAGCATCTTCTTGGTTATTGGTTTTTCAACCTGCCGGTTGAAGAATTGATGTTCTTTATAGCCATTCCCTTTGCTTGTGTTTTTACCTATCACTCACTTGGCTATCTTATTAAGAAAGACTACCTGAAACCAGTCGCCAAGCCAATCAGTATTGCATTGATTGCAGTATTGACAATATTGGCATTGTTTAATATTGACCGCACCTACACCTTTGTGACCTTTACAGCTACTGCAGCTTTCCTGCTTATTCATCTTCTCTTCATTAAAGCTGACTATTTAGGACGCTTCTATCTTTCATTTGTTGTTATTCTAATACCATTCCTGCTTGTCAATGGAGCCTTGACCGGCATGTTCACTGTTGAGCCGGTTGTATGGTATGATGATTCAAGGAATCTGGGCATACGGATATTTACTATCCCAATAGAAGATTCCGTTTATGCATTACTATTGCTTCTGATGAACACCACAATTTACGAAGCTTTAAACAAGAGAAAGAATTAACCACACTGCAACGATTATCACACAAACACCCTTTATCACCAACCTGCCACAGTATTAATTATAATACTGACTTTTAAAAAGAAGTCATGCGACTATTGGCTTACCTTTACTAAAGTGCTCTGGTCTTAATCCGGCTTATTTCCGGTTGAAATAACTTTCGCAAAATCACTTCCCGAGGGATTTTGAAAAACGGTTAGTTCAAATTCAGGAATGGCAGCGAGTATATGATCAAAGATGTCAGATTGGATATCCTCAAAGGGCTTCCAATCCTGAATCTTGCTAAAAACATAAATTTCCATGGGGATACCGCTTTCACCCGGTTGCAATTGTCTAACCAGCATAGTCATATCCTGATTGATATACTTATTCTGCTTAAGGTACTCAGAAAGATATGCCCTAAAGACCCCAATATTAGTTTGACGGCGACCATTGACCAAAATGGAATCGTCAATATTTTCCGTTAGATTATATTGGGTCAATTCCTCTTGTTTATCGTTGACATATTTTTCAAGAAGGCTTATTTTTCCAAACTTATCCAGCATCTCCTTAGAACAGAATTTCACGCTGCTCATATCAATATTGATTGAGCGTTTTATTCTACGGCCTCCTGATTCTTCCATTCCACGCCAATTGATGAAACTATCTGATACCAACGAATAGGTTGGAATCATTGTAATGCTCTTGTCCCAATTCTGTACTTTCACAGTAGTTAGGGAGATATCCATCACCTCACCATCAG
>JAEYXG010000246.1 GCA_023428585.1 Bacteroidota bacterium | reverse complement strand
TCCCCGGGGATTTGATGCTGCTGTAGAATCAAGGCCTTATTATCCTGCCGATTTCAAGAAGAAACCTGAGAATTGGGGGTATATAGGTGAAATCAACTTTAGGCTTCCTACATGGTTTGATTCAAAGGGAAGAAAGTATAAACAGACTATCGAGCCACCAAGGACAACCGTACAGGCCATTGTATTCCCCATCAATGCGGATTACTTCAGGAATCCATCAGATTTTTACCCCACCGATGTTGGTTATCTGAGGATATACCAGTTTCTGCATTCTCTTGACACACAGGCCATATCAGAGATTCTAACGAAGATGTAAATGATGAAAACTATCAAATTCGGCCCTGCAAAAACTCCTGCTTTCAATCCAAAGGCTTCTTATGGATCTGTGAGAATCAGATATGGTTACAGTATGCCATAAAGTCAGCTAAACAGACGGATGTAGATATTGCAGAGTTTATAAAATTCTTGAAAGAGAGGTACTGTAGTACAAATAAAAAGACCGCTGATCATGGATTATGATCAGCGGTCAGTTGATATTCAATCCTTAGGTTTTGATGCTAAGTTTGCAATATCAAGTATGCAACTATTAGTTCATATTCTTTGCTTTCTCCAAGATAAACTGATACGAATTCTTATAGTTATCCTGGGCTTTTTTGATGATTTCTGCTCTAAAAGATGCATCCGTAAAGAGCTTGTTTAATCCCGGATGGGCTTTATAATTGATTCCTCTCTCAATGTATGCATTCTCTAAAGTAAATATGGCATCTTCTATTACATCAGCACTAAGTTCCGTAGGCATATTGGTTTCAATCATTTCAGCCCTGCTCATCTGCTTTTCCTGCAGAATTTGAGTACTGACCGGTGGAACTACTGCTACTTCCTTGGCAGGTGTATAATCAGTGCCATTCTCCAGTGCCAGTAAGCGCTCTTCCAGTGATTTGTAATGATTTTCAATATCACGGATCTTCTTTTCCTGTTGAACGGCCAGATTGGCAACATCATTGGCATTAAGACCTATGGCCATATTTATCATTGAAACGCCATTTGTGTTTAAGCTATTGGACCATGCTACACCAATGATTTCACGGTATTGTTCAGCAGCTATTTCTTCTGGTGATACAGCAATACCGGTGCCATCGTTCAATCCTGAAGGAAGAATATAGTCGCCTGCAAAAACTACGCCTCTCACCTTAACCGGAATTTGTCCCATAAAAGCGACTTTTTCATAGAGGTATTCTTTTCCTGCAGCAGGCATGTTTCCCAACATGGCAGGTTTGGTGGAGATTACAAGGAATTGTTTTGCATTGAGTGTATATTTCGATACTTTGCCGCTGTATACCCCCACAATATCTCCGGCCATCATCATTTCTGCAGGGTCATTACGTTCAAGCCACTCTGCATAATCTGCAGATCCTGACTGATAAGTAACCCCCATATTTGTAAGCTCAAAAATATTAAATGCTATCAGATTTGCGGTCGCCATGGCAAGCTCTAAAGCTGCCATTCCCAGGCATGGTAGGCATTCGCCAACTACTAATGCTACTGGAATTGGTATGGCTGCTGCGACAAGACTTGCAGCGGACATTACTTCATCGGCAATCAGCATTGTTTCCTCATAAATAAATTCAGGGGTTTGTGCTTTTTCCGCAGCTGTTTCACCTTCAATTCGTCCGACTGCACCTCCTCCACTATCGAAGAAGGTAATGAAATTATTGGAATTATTGGGTGTTCCTGCTGTGAGTTTTACAGCGATACCTTGTCCACTACCCTGCACTCTTAAGGGATAGGCTCCGTAGCTGGCATCACCTCCCCCTACATTTGCATTGATGGTTACTTGCCCGTTAAGTCCGGTGGTATTATTTATGGTGGTTGCCCCATCCACACTTAAAGTGCTATTCAGATTAGTAATACCATCCACATTCAAAGAGCTGTTCATATCTGCTGCTCCGTTTACTGTAATGGTACTACTCAGATTGGTAGCTCCGATTACACCTAAGGTGTTGCTTAATGTGGTGGCACCTAATACACCCAATGTGCTATTCAGATTGGCTGCTCCATCTACTCCTATTGTACTTTTTAGGGTGGAAGCTCCATCTACGTTCAGGGTGTTGTTCAGTTCAGTTGCCCCGTCTACTTCAAGGGATCCGGTGAAATGAACAGGACTGGCGTTATTAACATTGAAACCTGCATTCAGGTTGGTTTCACCGTCTACATTGAGCGTACTGTTTAAATCAACGGCTCCGTCAACACCAAGAATACCAGTAAGGTTGGTTGGACTAGAGTTATTGACTCGCAAGGCACTGTTAAGGTCAGTTTCACCGTCTACATTCAGGGTGTTATTTAGATCTGTAGCCCCGTCAACTGTAAGAATATCGTGCAGTGTGGTGGCTCCATCCACTTCAAGAAGTCCGGTGAGGTTGGTGGGGCTCAGGTTGTTGACTCTCAAGGCGCTGTTAAGGTCGGTTTCACCATCTACATTAAGGGTGTTGTTAAGATCGGTAGCTCCGTCAACATTGAGTGTTCCGTCGAGGTCTGTGTTTCCCTGTACCTTTAAATTGGCACCGACATCCAGACTGTTGCCCATATCAATATCGCCATTAGCGTATATGCGTATACGTTCCAGGTTATTTGTCACCAATATGAGATCGGCAAAATCGGTTGTTCCCAACTTATCAGTAAGTGGATTCGACTTTAGGTTTCCGAACAGCGACCAATTCTGGGAGGTTACTCCAGGATCAGCGTCTCTTGAGAAATTTTCAGAGAGAGACCCGGCCGATAAGGCATACATTGCAAAAGGCACACTAAGCATCTGGCTGGTGCCGTTAACCGTGTAATTATCGCCTCCTGAGGGGTCGATTTCAGTTTTGATGAAATAGGTACCCTCAGCCCAATTGATCTTGCTGAAGTCTTCATTTCCTCCAAATTCAATGGATATTAATCCGTTATCGTTGGTTATGGGGGTCTGGATTTCTTCGTATACTACCAGGTTATTATACTGTAATATACTGATACGCAATCCAATCATTGAATTTACGATTAGCGCATTGTCCTTATCCCTGACAACTGCCTGATAGCTCATTTTAACGGGAACCTGAGCCAGTAATGGCAATGCAAACAGCAGCGCCATCAAAAATGTGTATATTTTTTTCATTTGTGTGATTGTTTTAATTTTTGATGATTGTAAATTCGACTAATGCGTTTTTATCATTGAAAACCTGAAGAATATAGGTTGACATTGCCAGGTTATTCATTGGAATGACAGTCTCAGCATCTGAAATTCTGTTCATTTGAATTAGTATCCCGTCTATGGTGTATAGCCGATACGATAAATTGATGAATGGAATCAGTACGTTACTTTCAACACGCAATATTAGTCTGTCCTTTACCGGATTAGGATAAACCATGCATTCGATTCCATATTTGAGAGCATTATCTGAACCTTTGGTTATTGCAATAACATAAGGCTGCTGGACGCCCTGGATCACTGTGCCATCAGGAGCTTTAACAGTAGAAAATACAAGCTGACCCACGGTATAGCTAATGGAGCCTTCAGTGCCTGAAGCATCGCCACCGGCTATAGGGATGGTTTCCTGCGCTTGCACTCCTGCCAGGCAAAACCTGAACAGGAGCAATACAATTAGATTAATTCTGATCTTTCTCATAATACTTCTAAATTTAAAGAGGTGAATTTATTGGTGTACTGACCTTACAAAGATCAGCGTAGCACAATGGGAATCAAAGGATTTGAAGGGGATAGGTGTGTCGATTTCGTTAAAAGGACACAAAGAAATTGGAAAAATTGCTTAAATAATCACACCAGAAGCTCAATTATTCGCAATTGATTACTGACTATTTCGTGATCAGGTTAGGGATTTGGGCGGCAAAAGCACCCGGGGTAGTACCTGTGGATCTTTTAAAAGCGGTAAAGAACGCTTTGCGTGACAAGAACCCCGATGACAATCCTATAGCTTCAAGCGTCAATCGTTTTGCCCCCCCATCATTTATCAGATTTTTTGCATGGTTAATTCGCCACTCATTACGATAATCAATAAACGACTGATTTTTAACTTCTCTAAAATAATAGGCAACATGATGAGCAGGTATTTTTATTGCAACAGAGAGCTGGGTCATGTTGAACTCTGGCTCAAGAAATGGCTGAGACTCCCTCATGAAAGCATCAGTTTTCTGTCCGATAGATAGCAAGTAAAGGTTTTCATAATGGGGTGCCGGCTTCGCCTTGATTATTTCGGGTAACTGAGGTAGTCCATATAAGATTCGGGGGAAAAAGAAAGGTGAGACCAAAAGTCCTATTAGTCCGGCTTCAGCTAAAATCTGAAGTATATTGAGCGAATACAAGATCATGGAATCCTGATGATGGAATGCTTCTGACAAGCTCAATGAATGACTCACAACACTTAAGGGTAGAAAACCCAACAGCAGAGGGAGCCATCTGATCATAAAGTATTGCCGGGACAGTACCATCAATTCTCTTTTTTGAGTGAGATACCTAATAAACAATATGGTAGACCAAATGGAATAAAATAGGATATGGATAGGACGCATCAGGTATATTACCTTTACCGGTAGTATTTCATATAGGAAACCGGCCTTGTATGTTCTCAGGAAATTTGCATCGGCAAGGATCTCAGAAGCAATTTCAAGTTTGTAAGAATAAGGCGTAAAGATATAAGGGAGTGTCACAACAAGAGTTAGCACCATAGGGGCAAAATGCCATAGGTCCTTCTTTTTCAGATGACTATTATCAGTAAGAATACTTCGGATATACCAGTATAACATTGGGCCAATGATAAAGGATAGCCAGTTGATATTGTAATAAAGAATTCCTACCAGGTGAATTGATTTAGAATAGAGAAATGCATATATTGCCATGCCATAAAGGCTTACCAGGAAAAAGAAAATTCCCAAATAAATAGTAGCATGGTATTTTCTGGCATTGAAGAGCAATAGGATCAATGAGAGAAAAATCCCTGTTATGGTTGAAAATAGAAGCATCTTGTCAGTACACCTTATTTCCCGGGGGGCAAAAAGTTGAAAAGCTATTCAAATATACTAAAAAAATGGAGAAAT
>JAEYXG010000229.1 GCA_023428585.1 Bacteroidota bacterium | reverse complement strand
GTACAATCTTCTGTATGTCGACATAACCATCTGTCAGTACTTCGCCACTGCAAACTGCCAGACCGGTAGTTACAAGCGTTTCATAAGCTACTTTTGAATTAGGATCATACCTGAGAAATTCATCGAGTAAAGCATCAGATATCTGATCGGCTACTTTATCAGGATGTCCTTCAGATACTGATTCTGATGTAAATAAATAAGCCATTGAGGTTGAAATTTATGAGTTAAGTAAAAAAGTGTGGAGATTTGATCAAAGGCAGGAATGCTTTAGCATTTTTTTAAATGGTTGCAATCAATCAAATCTCTCCATCGCGGTCACATACCACGATGCAAAAGTAATAATATTCCGGGAGTCGGTTGAAAGATTTTATTTTTTTTATTCCTGAGGTAAGTAAAGAGCATCAGGAACTTATTGATGTGAATATTGCTTCAAGGGCCGTGGAAGGGCAGCACGAACTATTTCATGGTAAGTTTCTGAAACACATTTTCTAAGGTACTTTCCTCTTTCTGCATGGAGAGCACCGTAAGATTGTGTTCAACGGCAAACTTAAAAATCTCCTGACGAACATCCTGATCCTTTTCTGATTCAAACATCCAGGTCAACGGTTCAACAACAGTAACCTGCCTGACTCCTTTAATCTGACGAAGCAGTTTAATATCCACATCACGGTCAAAGCCCGCCAATACCCTGTCGGTATTACCCAAATTATGGAGCAGGTTTTTTGGTGAGTCGTCAGCAACAATCCTGCCTTTATTGATGATGATGGCTCGATTACAAACGGCTTCAACCTCCTGCATGATGTGAGTGGAGAGGATAACCGTCTTCTGCTTGCCGATTTCAACTATCAGGTTACGAATCTCGACCAGTTGGTTGGGATCAAGTCCAGAAGTTGGTTCGTCAAGGATAAGCACCTCAGGATCATGCACCAATGCCATGGCCAGGCCAACTCTCTGCTTGTATCCTTTGGAAAGTGCACCAATTTTCTTTTTACGTTCTGCATCAAGACCCGTCAACTGCATGATTTCGTTGATACGCTTTGTTTTATTATCACCCAGATTATGGAGTCCGGCAATAAACTCAAGGCTTTCGCGGATATACATTTCTGTATATAATGGGTTGTTTTCAGGGAGATAGCCAACTTTCTTACGTATTTCGAGAGATTCTTCCCTGATATCGTGACCATAAACGGAAACATCACCTGAAGTAGGAGGGATGAAACAGGTAATGATCTTCATAAGTGTTGATTTACCGGCACCGTTTGGACCAAGCAGACCGACTATTTCACCCGGTTTAATAATGAATGAAACATTATCAAGTGCCAGTTGGGCACCATAACGTTTGGTTATATTTTTGACGACAATTGACATAGTTGGAAAATATCGGCAAAAATAGTTAAAATATGGGTGATGTAGTTTAGTATTGTTGTGAGACTATAGTACAAACACACCCACCCATTTTGAATCAGCTACATTTGCCTTGCCGCCAATTTCGTACTTAAACTGATGAACATGGAAAAAGATAAACAATTCAAGCACATCACCACCAGAGTATTCATTCCAAGGTATTTTGGCCGACAGATCTTTTCTGGTTGCTGAAGTGAGATGAATATCAGCCTTATCTTGTGTTTTATTGTAAACAACAGCTATCAGGTAATCATTATCATGTTGAACTTTCCAGTCTTCAACGCCCTCCCAAGAGATGTCAATAAATCCCTCAGGGTCCACAACTGCTGAAACCGTATGGGCATTGCTCAAATCGCCCTTTGAAATCTCAAACCAGGCCAGATTGTCCGTCTTCTCCTGCTGACGGGCTAACTTGTATTTGTTCAGGTTCAATGAAATAGCCACATTGTAAGGTACCCGCATTGGATCAAAATCCTTGAAACCCAAATCAACTGCATCCTTCATTTTCCTCACCAGGTTTAGAACATAAGCAAAATGCTGTTGAGCGACAGCCATTGCAGGTGAAATCTTCTTTTCCCCCTTTGGCAGAGTGCGTGATACTGATTTTCCTTTCCTTTTATACATGGAAACGCCGCCTGTAACGCCGTACCATGCACCATCCTTAAAAATTGCCATATAATCTTCTTTTTCGGGTTATAACTATTTGCAAAGATAAATAAAATTCTGTAAATAAGCTGTATTAAAGCTATATTAAAGCTATATTAAAGTTGTATTTAGTGCGTGATTCAAGCATAAGTCATACGTATTTCATACGTGTATACACGTATGAAATACGTATGAAACACGTATAAAATACGCATGAAATAGAACTTTTGACCTATTTCATAACAACATTATTAATAATGCGTTTACTGATGTTCTTTTTTTTAAATTTGTAGTAATAAATCGAAAAGCCTGCCACTAAGAACATTGATCTTGGGCCCATCATTTATTAAATAAAGGACTATGGGAATATTTAAACAGGGAATCTTCGGGCCATACAAAGGACGAACAGGCAATGTTGTAGGTACCTTCTGGAAAGGAAAGAATGTATTAAAGATCAGGCCTGCCACCTATTCCGATTCAAATACCTTGCCTCAACAGGATCAGCGAATGAGGTTCAGTCTGGTTAATGCCTTTGCAGTTGCGAATAAGGAGCTGATAAGGATTGGTTTCTCTGCAGCAGTCAACGCCGCTTCTCCATATAACAGAGCTGTTAAGTATAACTTAAAATATGCAGTAGCCGGAGAATTCCCCGACCTCAAACTTGACTTAAACCTGGCAAGGATAAGCCTCGGCGACCTAGTAAACCTGAAAAAACCAATAGTAACAGCGTCAGGGAATAATGCCATAAAACTAGATTGGACCGACAATTCAGGTGCCGGTCGCGCAGAGTCGACCGACAATGTCTTTATCAGCGTTATGACTGAAGATGGAACAGAAGCAATGATTAACGATACAGTAATAAAGAGAGGTGATAAAAGCGCCATCATCCAACTCCCCGAAACATGGTCGGGAAGAACCGTTGTAGTCATTGGATTTACCACAGCTGAAAAAGTGATTGCCACCGCCAAAAACAAGTCGCAGATTTCAAGTTCAGAGGTTTATGGGAGGGTGTTGATGCAAGGATAACATGAGGAGCAAATTGGTTAGTGGAAGCTATTCTGAAAAACATCACAGCCAGGCCGACAGCAGATATTAATCATCTATATTTAGAAACGGAACGGACCAGTGAAAGACTCATTGTTCTCACATGGGAACACTATGTACTCCGCTCCCATATAGCGCATTCTTAAAGAGTTACTATTCCAGTATGAAAGCGTATGAGAAGAAATTTTCGACTTACCGCACGAATAGTGTTTTTTTAGTTCAAACACAGTTACATTAATAAAAGATACTACCATCTTCATACGACTACCTGCCGAAACGGTCTATTAATCGGAGTCATTAACTACTTGAAGTCTTTTAAACTCGAATTTAGCCACCTCAACAGGTTGAATAGGAAACGTGAGAATAAACCCTAATTTATTCAGAAAGGATAATATTTTAACAAAAGAACTAATTAGTGACATCGTAAAAATATCTAGTGAAACATATCATGCAGCGAGCCCAATCATTTCCGATCCTCCGTGAAACAAGTGAATATTCATATAAAATAGAAATGGAAGGGGCATAAAGAAGAGATAGAAAATAATTAGAAAAAAAAATCACGATCTTTTTGTTTTTTGTTTTAAAGAAAATATTTTACATTTGAGGCACAAATATTACTTAATATGATAAGGAAAACTCTTAAAATTTTTGCTGTTATTTTATTAGTCCCAATTTGTATTGTTAACGGCCAGCATTCTGGTGATGATAGAGTTGGATATAATTTAGTTCAAATACCGCCTTCACCTGATGCATCTTCTCTTGGAAAATATACAGAAAATCCAGTAAGTATGAACACAGGAGTGCCTCAAATAAGCGTTCCTCTTTTAAATCTTGATCTGGGTTCAATATCGCTCCCAATTATTTTAAATTATCATGCTTCAGGGAATAAAGTAGAAGAAGAAGCTTCCTGGGTTGGACTTGGTTGGTCGTTAAATGTTGGAGGTTCAATCTCAAGGACTATAAGAGCCAGACCAGATGAACATAATGGGTTTTTATTCACAGGAAATCAAATTCCTGTTGAAAACTATATTGAATTAGATATGGTTACAAAGACCAGATTAGGGGAAGCATTAATCTTTCTCTCTGATGTTGTAAATAATAATAAGGATTATCAACCAGATGCCTTTTATTATAATTATCCATCAGGCAATGGTTCATTTATGTTTAATAATCATGCTAAACCAATTACAATACCATTTTCTGATGTTAAAATAATTTTCTCAAAAACGGCAGGAGATATAACCGCATTTACATTGACAGATGGTAATGGTTTAATTTATTATTATGGTGACACCATCGAAAAATCTCGAAATCCATACGTTGAAATAACACATACATCAAATGGAGCGTTTGGTGCAATTGAACCATATATTTCTGTCTGGCACTTAAATAGGATTATTAATCCTTTAACTGCTGAAGTTGTTAGATTTTACTATTCTTCAGGAAATATGAGGACTTTCAGTAGGACAGAGAGTGAATC
>JAEYXG010000213.1 GCA_023428585.1 Bacteroidota bacterium | reverse complement strand
GCTTAATACCGTTACGTCCGGCGAATATCAGAAGTATTATGAACAGCAGTATGTCAAGCGATAATTAAGGGTATTAAACAAAAAGAGACGCTTTCAAAAACGTCTCTTTTTGTTTAATGTAACATCTTGCTGTTAATTCATTTCTGAATTACTCGGCACCGGCAGTTTCTGATTCAGGTGATATCTTTTTTACCAGGCCCTGAAGCACAGTGCCCGGTCCTACTTCTATAAAGGAGGTTGCTCCATCAGCTACCATATTCTGAACGGTCTGTGTCCACCTAACAGGTGATGTTAATTGCTTAACAAGATTTTCTTGAATATCGATCGGATTAGTGAAAGGTTTGGCTGAAACATTCTGATACACCGGACAAATTGGGGTATTAAAAATTGTATTATTAATTGCTTCTGCCAGTTCTACACGTGCCGGTTCCATTAAAGGTGAATGAAAAGCACCTCCTACTTTCAATGGCAATGCTCTTTTGGCACCTGCTGCCTTTAATTTCTCACATGCCATTTCTATGCCACTAATGGAACCTGATATTACCAACTGACCGGGGCTATTATAGTTTGCCGGTACCACAATCTCGTCGATTCCACTAAGCACTTCTTCTACTTTCTGGTCATCAAGACCTAAGATTGCGGCCATAGTGCTGGGCTCAGCTTCACATGCTTTCTGCATTGCCATAGCTCGGGCATAAACCAATTTCAAACCATCTTCAAAAGATAAAGCTCCGGCGGCTACCAATGCCGAAAACTCACCCAATGAATGCCCCGCAGTCATATCAGGCTTGAATTGATCACCCAATGTCTTGGCCAGTATTACTGAATGCAGGAAAATAGCCGGTTGTGTTACCCTGGTTTGACGCAGATCTTCATCAGTTCCTGAAAACATCAGATCAGTTATCCTGAAACCGAGTATTTCATTCGCTTTTTCAAACAAAGCCCTTGCTTCGGCATTGTTATCATATAGATTCTTACCCATTCCCACATATTGGGCGCCCTGACCGGGAAAAACATATGCTTTCATAAATATAGGATATAGATTTAAGGCGCAAAGATAAGGTATTTGAGCTTTGGTATTGTATGGCATTGTTGGCGGTAGGGATTACCTAGTCAGCCTTATCACTTCATCCAATTTTCCCACACCAATAATGCCTCCTGGAGATTTTCCCGTCCAAATCCGATTCTAATGTGCGTGTTCCCGAATTCAAACATCTCAGCTGGCACCATCATTATTCCTGTTTCCTCAACCAACCGTTGTGTGTAATTGAGTGTTGACGTGCCAGTGTTTAATTTGATAAAACCGGTTGAACCCGCCATCGGTTCTTTGTAATCTATGATTAAATCAGAATGCCTATCAGCAAATGATGCAAAGATGTGCTTGTTGGTTCTTATTTTTTCAAGATTGACTTCAATAAACCGTTCACTGTTATTGAGGGCAATCATTGTGAGAATTTCTGATGGGGCACTATTGCATATGGTAAAGTAATCTCTCAGTAACTTCATCTTATGAAGTAATGCTTTATTATGGGTAGCTACCCATCCAATTCTTAAGCCTGCTAATCCAAATGATTTGGCCATGCCCCATAAACTAATGGCATTGTCATATAGATCACATAATGAATCATTGAGATTCACGGTATTGTGTACCAGCTTATGGTACATCTCATCTGAAAACAGTATTGTGTTGTGTTTTGATGCAACTGCAATTATTTTAGTTAGTTCATCTTTTGAAGGGTAATATCCTGTTGGATTATGAGGAAAGTTAACTATTATCATCCTGGTTTTTGAGCTAACCAATGATGCTAGATCATCAACATCAAAGATTCCGCTGGCGTTAGGTTCCCAGTATAGCAACTTGCATCCAATATTTTTTGCAATTTGGTATAGAGACTGATATGAAGGGAGCATACAAACCACTTCATCACCCCTTTGGAGGCAAAGCTGCATAATGAAGTAATTTGCCTCACCGGGCGACAGTACAAAAACATCTTCCTTTTCAATGGAGTTGTAATGCTTGGCAATAGCTTCCCGTAACAGTGGATGTCCTTGAGAATCGGTATAACCAAGCGTCAAGTCATTCCAAAGCTTCAGTTCACCATGTTCAGCGCATGATAACACATAATTCATGGAAAAGCCATCGCAATCAGAACTTGAAATCAAGTATCTGACATTGAATTCGTATTTGGCAAAGTATCTCTCCAGCTTAAAGGGTTCAAAATCCATAGACAATTGTTAAAAGAGACAATCCAATAAATTTTTCAATCAAATAGATGGAATGACACCAGTAGTCATGGAATAGATGAAACGATGTCAGGTCAGTAGGCGTTATATGGCTATGATTGAAAATGGCTAAAGAGCGCTAATCCGCAATTAATGCAGCCTTGATCCAATAAGGTGTATGAACTCAGCCCTGGTTTTATCAACCAGGAATGCTCCGGTAAAATCAGAAGTTGTAGTAACCGAATTCTGTTTCTGAATCCCACGCATACTCATGCACATATGTTGTGCTTCAACAACTACAGCCACACCAAGTGGTTTCAGAGTATTTTGAATAGCTTCTTTGATCTGAGTGGTAAGTCGTTCCTGTACTTGTAAACGACGGGCAAACGCATCCACAACACGTGGTATTTTGCTTAATCCAACTATATATCCATTCGGGATGTAAGCCACATGAGCCTTGCCAAAGAAAGGTATCATGTGGTGTTCGCACATCGAGTAGATCTCTATGTCTTTAACAATAACCATTTGCTTATAATCTTCCTTGAACATGGCAGAACGCAATATCTCTTCGGGATTAAGATCATAACCATGGGTAAGGAATTGCATTGCCTTGGCAACACGCTCGGGTGTTTTCAGTAATCCCTCACGGGTGGGGTCTTCTCCAATCAGTTTGAGTATTTCCTTATAATGATTGCCTAGTTTCAATAAAGTTTTGTTGTTGTAGGTGTCACGCCGGTGATATCCAATTTCGAGAGCATAGTCATCCATCATGTTCTCCGTAACCATCTCGTTCAGACCCTCTTTCAATCCATCTTTTTCCATGGTGATAGTCGTTATTATTTTTGAACCATAATATTAAACATAATTTCTTTCTGTTTCATATAACCTGATACAATGCAATTCCGCACCTAAAGCCTTAATGGATTCATCCAATATTTTCCAGATCTGAATGGCAATGTTTTCTGCCGAAGGTAAAATGCCTTCCATAAAATCAACTTCAAGATTAAGATTTCTATGGTCAGCTTTATCAATTATCTTTTCATTGATGATCTTACTCAGAGTTTTGAGGTTGATCAGAAAACCTGTTTTAGGATTTACTTCACCTTTAATGGTTACAAAAAGTGAATAGTTGTGGCCATGCCAGTTAGGATTTGAGCATTTGCCAAAAATCTCAAGGTTTTCTTCATCTGTTAATCCATTCTGGAAAAGTCTGTGTGCCGCATTGAAGTGTTCCTGGCGGGTAATATAAATCATGATTCGTAATTTGTGCTTTAAGTATTACAAAGATAGATGTAAGTTAACAAAATTGCTATTTCACTTTGTGTTTGTTTGCCCTAACAAGATGAATAACTTCAAATATGGTATAGATCACATAAAGTATGAAAAAGCTGATGATGAAATTAACTGCATCACTCAAATTATTCAAAGCATAGATGAAGAGAATAGCCAGGTACAATAATAGCTTGAAGGTAGTATTGCCAAGGT
>JAEYXG010000124.1 GCA_023428585.1 Bacteroidota bacterium | reverse complement strand
CTCAAGCAATGCTCCACTTTATATTGTGGATGGTATGCCTACGGTTGATGCACTAAAAGTTTTATCACCGGCTGACATTGAAAGTATTTCAGTGCTCAAAGATGCATCGGCAGCAGCCATTTACGGATCACGTGCCAATAATGGAATAGTACTGATAACCACCAAGAAGGGTAGTACAGGTAAAGTAAAGATTGCCTATAATGGTCAGTTTGGTTATCAAAAAGCCATTAATCTCACTCCTATGGTCAATACTGCCGATTACATTAAAGCTTACAATGAAGCAGCAACCAACGACAACATGTATCTCCCTGAATCACTTCGGCGACAGCTAATAACCTCAGAAGATGCAGCGAAATTTGCTGATGTCAATCACTTGGAAGAGCTTTTGCGTACTGCCCCTGTTACCTCACATGAACTTTCAGTTTCAGGAGGTACCGAAACATCTGATTACATGATCTCAACTTCATTGTTTGATCAAAAGGGAATTATAAAAAACACAGGATATACCAGGGGAACAGCTCGCATTGATGTCAATACCAAAGTAAACAAATGGCTGACGGCCGGTTTGAGTATGCTGGTTGGAATATCAGATAATGACATCATTGGCAGTTCAGGTGACGGATATGGAGGCAATGGAGGCAGTGTTGTCAGATATGCGTTTTTCCGTAATCCTGCTATTCCTGTTAGATTTGCTGATGGTACATTTGTGGACCGTCCGGCTGAATACTTTGGAGCCCAAATCTATGACTCATTCCTTGGTGATGGATATAATCCGGTTGGAATGGCCGAATACAATGAAAATAACCAAAAAAACGACAGTTATTTAGGTAAAGCATATTTCAAGGCACAGATTACGAAAGACCTGAACTTTACTACTAATTTTGGGTTGGACTACCGCAATACCTCCTCAAGAAGATTCAGCCGGACCTGGGGTACAGATAATCGTATCAACGCCAGAAATGGACTTAGCGTGAGCAATGAGAGATTGGATAATCTGACAATGAATAACTTCTTTAATTACGATAAAACCATTTCTGATGCTCATAATTTCTCTGCAATGCTTGGTTTTGAAGCAATAAGAAATCACGGCAAGGCTCTTTATACGGATGATTCCGACTTTACAATACAACAGGAAGACCTGATATACATTGGCAATGGAATTGGCATAAAGAATTCAAGTCAGGCAGAATATGCTTCTTCACTGGCATCATTGTTTGGAAGAATCAATTATAACTTCAACCAAAAATATTTCGTATCAGCAACTATTCGCCGTGACGGTTCCTCCCGATTTATGGGTGATAACAAGTGGGGTAATTTCTATTCACTATCAGGTGGATGGCTTATAAGCGAAGAACCATTCCTTGCAAACATTGATTGGCTTGAAAGCATGAAAATACGTGCCGGTTATGGCGCTATAGGAAATCAAGAGATTGGGCTTTATGCCAATGTTGACAGGATATCACCATATTTCAACTATCCTTTTGGAGGCGTTTCTTATAATGGGTATGCGCAGACCGCATTGGGCAATGAAGATTTGAAATGGGAAACAAGTCACCAATACAATGGTGGTATTGATGCAGAACTTTGGAAAGGCGCCCTCTCATTTTCTGTTGACTACTTCTATAAAGTTACTGAGGATATGCTCGTAATTGCTCCAATACCGCCATCGGTAGGTAATGCAACTGCCGCTTGGATTAATAGTGGGTCAGTCCTTAATACCGGTATTGAATTGGAGGCAGCATATCAGGGTGGAAAAAATAATTGGGGATATAGTATTGGAGGTAATCTGACATATTTACATAATGAGGTATTGGAGCTTGACGCCGGTCTTAATCGCGGAAGGGTTGAAACAGGCGTATATGCAACATATACAGAGGTGGGACAGCCAATAGGTTCATTCTATCTCCTCGAAATGGAAGGTATCTTTCAAAATGAAGCAGATATACTGCTATCAGCATTCCAAGGCAACAATATTAAGCCGGGTGATGTGAAATATAAAGATCAGAACGGTGATAACCGTATTGACAATCTTGACCGTGTTCACTTGGGCAGTGCCATTCCCAAGCTCTTCCTTGGAGTTAATCTGGCAGCCAACTACCAATCGTTTGACCTGACCGTATTTATTCAAGGCTCATACGGGAACAAGATCTACTCACAGATCAACCAGGATATTGAAGGATACTACCGTGGATTTCCGGTTACACAAAGATATTTCGATGAAAGATGGACAGGTGAAGGTACCTCAAACACCCAGCCACGCCCTGCATGGACCGCCAAGTCGAATAATGCAAGACCATCATCCAGATTCCTGGAAGATGGATCATACCTCAGATTAAAAAACGTTCAATTGGGATATACTTTACCTAAGAAAACTGTTAATATAATAGGGATGGAACGTGCAAGAGTTTATATCTCAGCTACGAACCTACTGACATTTACCAAATATTCCGGTCTTGATCCTGAGATGACTGTCAGTGATAATTCCAAGAATGAAGGGGACCTCGCAGCAGGTATAGATTGGGGAACATACCCTTCAGCAATGACTATTATGTTAGGGTTAAATATCAACTTTTAACAAGTTACGGCCATGATACAGAAAAAATACAATATAATTAACATGGAGAGCAGTTTACATTACAGTAAAATAATACTGCTGCTGATTGCTATCGTATCAATGACTTCCTGTGAGAAATTTCTCACTGAAGATCTCAAGGGAACATTCTCAACTGATACCTATTATCAAAATGAAAATCAAGCATTACAAGGAATCAATGGAGTCTATAATGGTATTGCCTTCACTAATCCCAATAATGCCATGTGGGTTTTTGGAGATGTAGCTTCTGATGATGCCGTTAAAGGTGGTAACCCCGGCGACCAGGCGGAAGTAAGCTATATTGATGACTTTACAGCCGACGCAAACAATGGGATTATCATAAACTACTGGACCTTCGCCTATGAAGCAATTGCCCGGGCAAACAATGTAATTGCCAGCGTTCCTGAAATTACCATGGATGAATCTTTAAAAAGCAGAATAATTGGAGAAGCAAAGTTCATTAGAGGGTACACATACTTCAATCTTGTCAATATTTTTGGCAAGGTACCTTTGAAGTTGCTGCCTCAGACAACACAGGAGGCTATACACGTTCCCTTAAGTGAGGTTACGGTAATCTACCAGCAAATAGAAAAAGACCTCACTGAAGCCGCTGCAACACTTCCTGAATCATATTCCTCTACTGACAATGGTCGGGTTACTAAAGGCGCAGCACTTGGAATGCTTGGCAAGGTTTGTCTTTACCAGGAAAAATGGACAGATGCCATAAATTATTTCCATCAAATGGAAAACCTTGGAATCTATGGATTGCTGGATAACTATGGTGATAACTTCAAACTGGAATATGAAAACAGCAAGGAATCGATATTTGAAATTCAGCATTTGGCTGGCCAAAGCCCGGGACAAGGGAATTCAATGAATCAGTGGTTTGCACCACCGGGTGAAGGAGGATATTATTTCAACGCCCCCACTCAATCATTGGCTGATGCCTTTGAAAAAACGAATGAAGGCGTATATGATCCCCGTATTGACGCAAGCATTGGCCGTGATGGACAGCCATGGTTAAATGGTGATCTTTTCAGTGCCGCCTGGTCGCCAACAGGTTATCTGACCAAGAAACACCAGCAACCCCTGTCAGAAATATCCAGTTCATTGAAGGGTGACGGCGATTTGAATTATATATATATGCGTTATGCTGATGTGCTGCTTATGAAAGCCGAAGCATTTGCACAAAACGGACAAGCTGATTCAGCACGCTCTAATCTAAACAAGGTAAGACACCGTGCCAGAAATAGCTATGATGGGATACCGCCTGCAGACCTTTTGCCTGACATTTCCACATCAGACAATAACACACTGAAAGAAGCAATACGCAGAGAACGCAGGGTTGAGCTGGCACAGGAATTCCACAGGTTCTTTGATCTGATGCGATGGGGAAAAGCCATTGCAGAACCAGCACTCGGAACAGATTTCTCGTATGAAGCCAACAGGTATTTCCCAATTCCGCAAGCGGAAATTGATGCAAACCAGGCTATCCCATAAGAAATTTATTAAAGGTAAATACAACACAAAACAATATAGCATACAAACCAGTACCATTAACTAATCTTCATTAAACCAAATTCAATTAACTAAATTAAAAATCAATTCAGAGAAAATGAAAAAACTGATGAATTACCGCACTTTGCTGATTATGATGATGTTCATAAGCTCAGCCATGGTCTTTGTTTCATGTAAAGACGACGATGATGACATTGTAGAGGGAAATAAGACTGCCCTTAATGCATTGATTGCCGAAGCTGATGCATTGGCAACTTCTGCAACAACAGCCGATTATCCGCAATCAGCCATTGATGCATTCAAGTCAACCCTTGCAACTGTTAAGTCAACAGCTGCTACGAAGTTAACACAGGCTCAGATTGACAACCTGTATACCCAACTAACCGAAGCTATGAGCACATTTGAGGCTCAGGCATATGGTTATATTGATGAGGACCTTTACCTGACTGCCGGATGGGATTTTGAAGAAGGTACCGGTACAACAGCCACGGCTTTCTCAACAACAAAACACGTAGCTACCTTTAAAAAGGGTAATACTGTAATTCTTGGCGCCAATGCCAAAGATCCGGCATGGACTGACGGTCTCAACGGTGGTAAAGCAATTTATTACACCGGTGGTGCACATCTGGAAGTGCCTTACACTACCTCTTTCTTACCTGCAAATATCACTATTTCAGTATGGGTAAAACCTGACGAACTCTATGAACACAATTACATTGTTTCACAGAATTATTGGAACGGTTATAAACTCCAGACTCAGGGTGGTGGAAAACCATTCTTCACATACAAGAAAGTTGATGGAGGTATTGTAGATGCTGACAATGAAACTGACAACTCAGTTAAAGCTGCTCAGTGGAATCATATTGTAGTTTCAGTGAACGCCATAACCAAAGAACTGAAATTCTATGTTAATGGTACACTTACCAAGACATGGACAGAATCAGACAAGGGCATTGGCCCATTACTCCAAACTCTTGAAAATGCTCAACCATTTATCATTGGTGGTGTTGCTACCGATGCTGAATTGGCTGCCAACTTCATGGAATGGACTACAGCTGATAACCTTGGCTATTTCAAGGGTGTGATTGATGAACTGAAGATATATAACATCGCATTGGCTGATGGACAAGTATCTAAACTTTATAATGATGAAAAACCTTAATCGTACTGGTTTCTTGTGTTTTTAGGTTGAAGTGAGAAAATGGCCCTCTGGTCTGCCCGCTATAGCAGATCCGGGGGCCTTTCTTTTTAAAATTATCCGGCTAATCATGCTTTTCAGAACACTCTTGTTTCTATTCGCTTTTACTGGCTATCATTCACTGTCATTGGTAGCTCAATCAAATGTTGGAGATTTATCAGCTGAAACATGGAAAAAACAAAAGGGAACCCAAGTGGCAGGTCGGTCAATTTGGTGGAATGAGGTTGTATTTTATCAAATCTATATGCCATCATATCAAGATAGTGACGGCGATGGCTATAGTGATTTCAAGGGTATGAAGAACCGACTTGAATATATTGAATCACTTGGAATAAAAGGACTCTGGCTTACCCCTTTTCTCAAGTCACCTAAAGTAGACAATGGGTACGATGTGGCTGATTATTACAATATTGACCCGGTTTACGGCAATATGCAAGACTTCAAGGATTTCATTGAAGAGGCCCATGAAAGGGGAATTAAAGTGATTATGGACATGGTTGTTAACCATACCTCCACAGATTGCAAGTGGTTTATGGAATCATGTAAATCAAGAAATAATCCTTATAGGGATTATTACATTTGGCAGGATAAACCAAATAACTGGGAATCATTCTTTGGAGGTAGTGCATGGGAACTTGATACCATGACCGACCAATACTACTACCATAAATTTGATGTTCGGATGGCTGACCTCAATTGGTCAAATCCAAAAGTTGTTGAGGAGATTCAAAATGTATTGCGCTTTTGGCTTGAATTGGGTGTGGATGGATTTAGAATGGATGTTATAAACTTCCTTACAACCAATAATACCTTTCAGGATAATCCTGAACAAGATGGTAAACAACGGCATATTTATGATATTGATCAACCTGGTGTCAAGAATGCAATGCGTATTATAAAAGCTACGCTCAATGAATATGATGACAGATTTATTGTGGGTGAAATAGGCAGTGACAAGCTGGAAGTCCTCAAAGAATATCAGGCTCCTGATATGATGGATGTTGTTTTCAACTTTAATTTCGGCAGCCTTCCCGGCTTTTCACATCAAAAGATATTTGGTGAACTCAAGAGTATGGAAAATCAAATGCCCGGCTATCCAACTCTCTTCTTTGGCAGTCATGATATGCCTCGCTCAATGAACCGTTTGGCAGAAGGTGATTCAACAAGAGCTGCTGCATTGGCAGCACTAATACTTACTGCAAAGGGAGTTCCTTTTATCTATTATGGTGAAGAGATTGGAATGCAAAACATAAATGCCAACTCTTTTGAGGAGATTGTTGACATACAGGGAAGAACACACTACAACCTTGCATTGAAGGCGGGTAAGACAAGAAAGGAAGCTCTGACAATTGGTAATAATAACAACAGGGACAAGTCACGCAGCCCGATGCAATGGGACAGTGGCAAAAACGCCGGCTTTACAACCGGGAAACCCTGGATAAAGGTACACGAACAATACAAAACAGTCAATGTTAAAGAGGCTGAAATCCAAAAGCATTCCTTACTTCATAGTTATAAAAACCTCATTGGACTTCGGAATAATGAAATTGCTTTACAGTACGGAAAATATAAGAAACTAAGAAACAAGAATGGCTTGATATATTTTACGCGCTCTTACCGTGGAGAAAATATAACAGTACTTATAAACTTTGGAGGGTTAACTTCAATACAGATACCCAAGAGAGCAGAGATAATACTGGAAGGATATTCTGAAAACAGCTTGTTCAATAATAGAATAAGCCATGACAAAAAGAAGATTCAACTAAAGACTAATGGCTATTTGATCTACAAGCGTTAAACCTTTCAAGTGGAAAATTTATAATTGAAATCCAACAAATATCACTACTATGAAATACCACCAGCATATTTTCAAATTTCTGCTAATTATACTTGTTGCCTTGCCGTTGTTTACAATTCGGCTTTATGCGCAGACCGGACAATTGAACATCAGTCGAGTCAACCAAATGCCCGACCTGCCGTCTCCTTTGCTTATTATGGACTGGGATGCTGTTGCCATAGGTTATGATACATTCGTATTTGATTTGAATAAAACCGGACAGTATCTTCCATTATCGAGATTGGGAACGCAGGGGCAATTCAATTACCCTGATAACATTCCAATTTTTCTTGATACTTATGTAGGTGCAGGTAGCCATGGCAATCAGGCAGAAGCAATTAATATAATGCCTGCAATAGTTGGGGCTACACTTGTTGGAATTGACAAGAGCAACCAAAATGGAGAAAACTGGGTAACAAAGACAAAAGATTTCTTCAATTTAAAAAATGGGCAAAACGTTTACCTCAACAACTATTCAACCACATCAGGAGGAGACTGGTGGTATGATCTTATGCCCAATGTTTATTTCTACCAGTTAAAATACCTATATCCCTATGCTGCTGCCGAGTTCAATGACCAATTCACAACAGTGGCTGATCAGTGGCTATATTGTGTAAACCAATTAGGGGGGAGTACAACACCTTGGGCGGTTCCAAACATGAATTACAGGGCTTTTAACCTCGCTACAGGCATGCCCCTCACAACTGGAGTACCCGAGCCGGAAGCTGCAGGAAGCATTGCCTGGTTGCTTTATACTGCCTATTCGGAAACCGGAAGCCGGAAATATTTTGAAGGTGCGCAGTTGGCACTGGATTTTCTGTCGGATTTTCCAACAAATCCTTCCTATGAACTTCAGCTACCTTATGGAACTCTGGTTGCAGCAAGAATGAACGCTGTAGAAGGTACAAATTACCCCATACAGAAAATGCTTGACTGGTGTTTTGAAAGGGGGCCGTTACGCGGCTGGGGCTCTATTGTTGGTACTTGGGGTGGCTATGATGTTTCCGGTTTGATTGGCGAAGCCAATGATGGTGGGAATGACTATGCTTTCATAATGAATGGGTTTCAGCAGGCAGCTGCCCTGGCCCCACTCCCGAAATATGATAAACGATACGCCAAGGCAATAGCCAAATGGATGATCAATGTAACCAATGCAAGCAGGCTGTTTTACAGAACTGCACTGCCTGAAGCCAATCAGGATTCATGGGCATGGTCTATTGTCAATGATTCAGATGCCTTGATTCCGCATGAGTCAATGAAAGAAGTTTGGCTTGGCAAGTCTCCTTTTGCAATGGGAGATGCAATAAACGGCGGATGGGCTGCAACCAATCTATCACTTTATAGTGGTTCAAGCGTTGGTTACCTGGCAGCTGTTGTTGAATCAACCAATATTAATGAAATCCTCCAAATTGATTTAAATAAAACAGATTTTTATGGTGACAATGACAACCCCGGATATCTTTATTTCAATCCTACAACACAGGCTAAACAGGTTCAGATTGATTTACCTACAGGGGCATTCGGAATATATGAAGCCATCACAGAAAGTATCTTGACCAGCTCCGCATCAAGCACTTATACCTTCACCGTTCCTGCCGGAGAAGTAAGACTTATTCGCCTTTTTCCAGCAGAAGTAATACCTGAGAATATCAACAACCGCCTTTATGCCGGGGAGTATATTATAGATTATCACTACCAGTATGATTATTCACTGGATCTCAGAATCAAGTCAATATCAACTGATCAGAATCCTATTCTCACTAACTCTTTATTTACAGCCTATTGCGAGCCTGGCAATGTTGAATCAGGCAACCCGGTTTCATTTGAATGGTATATTGATAACGTATTGATAGAAAGCGCGACAGAGTCACAGGTACAAATAACTGCGCCCACTACACCGTCGATTTCTGTGCTAAAGTGCCGGGTATCAAGTAATGGTCAGGTTGCAGAGGATACACTGCACATTCAATTTGTTGATTACATCGCATTACCACCGGTAGTTAATGGAATACAACAGGAATCCAAATTCACCTACACAGGAGAATTCAATACGTTCACAGCACTTGTTGAACCGGCCTTTGGTGAAATACTAACTTTTAATTGGAGTGTGACTGCAGGAGAATTAAATCAAACAACCGGTACTACAGTTAATTGGCTGGCTCCGCTTGATCCCTCGGTAATAACAATTACATTACAGGTCACCAACCAGTATATGCTTACCACTACTGTTACCTCAGAAGCGCTGGTTAAAAGCAATACACTCCAAAGCCAATCGCCCATAATATGGTATCCTTTCGACTGGGACAACAAGAATCATGCTGCTGATAGATTTCATTCTACTGTAATTGGAGCAACCAAAACATCAGATGCGAGGGGAGAAGCATCTTTAGCCTATAAGTTTATTTCAGGTTCAAACATCATCTATACTGACAACCATAATGACCTGAATTTTAGTGATGTAATAAGTATAAGCTGTTGGATTAAATGTGATCAGTTTGCTTCAGAACGATTTATTATTTCACATGGGTCATGGCAGGAAAGATACAAACTCTCGGTTACACCTGAAGGCTTCCTTCGGTGGACAGTCAAGACAAATACCGGTGTTGCTGACCTAGATGGTTCAGCGCCTATTGAGCTGAACCGCTATTATCATGTAACAGCCCTTTATACAGGTTATTCACTAGAATTATATATTGATGGCTCACTCGACAATTTCAAGTCATTCTCCGGTGAAATACAATCTTCAACCAAACCTCTTACAATTGGCAGGATGGATAATGTGGAAACACTGTATTCATGGCGCGGGAGTATTGATGAAGTGAAACTTTGGGATAAGGAAATCCCTGTTAATCAAATTGAAGAGCTTAAAACACAATGGTCTTCACCTGTGGGAATTGAAGAAGACCAGACAATCGCACGACTATATCCTAATCCTGCGGGTAATCAATTCCACATTGAATTAAATGGAAATCTCAGAATTGAAAGTATCACACTTTTCACACCTAACGGTAGTGAAGTTCAGAATATTTCAGTTAGTCGAAATGGCGACAGACTATTGGTAAAACTAAAAGAGCCTTTACCCGGAATGCATATGTTACAATTGAAGCTTGATAATGGAAAATTGCTAACCAGAAAAGTTATGATCAGGTAAAATTGAATCCTGGCTACAGTAGTCCAAATCCCCATATTCAAACTGAAAATATTCACCATGAAGAATTTCGAAAATCTGGTTTCCATATTTACGACTCATAGAACACTGGTGAAATGGTTATTTCTCATAGCAGTTTTAATTACAGGTATGCAAGCCAGCAGTCAGCAACTATCTTTGAAAGTGGCAGGAAATGAACGCGATGGATTTTTCGTTGAAGTGTATAATGGAGAAAGGCTAATTGTTGGCAATACGGAGGAGTTTTCTCTCCATTTGTCTAACCTTGATATGAGCACAGTGTATAATATTAGCCATTGGAAGGGTAAGAAATGGTCGGGTAATGAAACCAGCATAATCCTTACAGGAGATTCCTATCTTCCAGAGTTTGATGCGAATCTGTCAGTAAAGGTTACTTATAACATTGTCAATTCAAACGTAATAAAGAAGAGGGTTGAGATGTTTCAGCCTTCCATGCCGGGATTATCCTACATATTTA
>JAEYXG010000089.1 GCA_023428585.1 Bacteroidota bacterium | reverse complement strand
CGCTCATAAATTTCATGGCCTCATTGATAATACCGACATCTTTAAGTTGATTTCATCATCTTTCGGGTTTAGTAACTAACCAAATATCTTGTAGAATGATCATAGTAACAGGAGCCGCAGGTTTTATTGGCAGTTGTTTGATTTCAAGCCTGAATAAGGAAGGATATACTGATATCATTGCCGTTGACGACTTTAGTAAAGTTGAAAAGAGTGGGAATCTCAACGATAAAATCATCAAGGAGAAAGTTGAACGGAATAATTTCTTTCATTGGTTTATCAATAATAGTGACGACATTGGATTCGTTTTTCACATTGGTGCCCGAACAGACACTACCGAATTCAATGTAAAGGTGTTTGACGAACTGAACTTTGGCTACTCAAAAAACCTATTCATACTTTGCACCCAGTATAATATTCCCATTGTTTATGCATCTTCTGCAGCTACCTATGGATTAGGCGAATACGGATATACAGATGACCATGGCATAGTGGAGAATTTAAAGCCATTGAATGCCTATGGTGATTCAAAGAACAATTTTGACAAGTGGGTTCTTGAACAATTTGAAATACCTCCCTTTTGGGCCGGAATGAAATTCTTTAATGTATATGGCCCTAATGAATATCATAAGGCAAGAATGGCTTCGGTTATCTTCCATGCACATCGCCAAATTATTGAAAATGGGAGCGTAAAGCTTTTTAAATCCCATAAACCTGAATTCAAAGATGGTGAGCAACTACGAGACTTTGTTTATGTTAAGGACGTTGTTAAAGTGCTGATTTTCATGATGAAGCAGAAACCAACGTCAGGATTGTACAATCTGGGTACCGGTAAGGCCCGTTCATTCAATGATCTCGTTAAAGCAACCTTTAATGCCCTGAATTATCCTGTGAAGATTGATTACATTGACACACCTATGGATATCAGGGAAAAATACCAGTATTTCACCGAAGCAAATATGCAGAAGTTGGTTAATGCTGGTTATACTGATCCTTTTATGTCGCTCGAGGAAGGTATAACTGACTATGTTTCAAATTACCTGACCAACAAGTTGTACTATTGATAGCTCTTCCATAAAGCTTTGTACACCATAAAAACACCTCTGTTGCTTAAATAAGCAGTGTTATTGATAACATACCTTCCGTCATCAGCCTGCTCAAAATATTGGCACTTCATTAATGCTCCATTTTCGTCAACTCCAGTACAGGTCCAGTGCAAGTCCTGTTCAAGTCGTGTAAATCCACAAATTTACACGACCTGCACTGGAGTTGAACACGACTTGTACTGGAGTTAAACTAAATCAATCCCTAATGGATTATGATTAAATCTAACAAACGAGGCAAACCATTATAGTGACGTGAACGAAAAATGATCAGCCACTATACAAATTGCATCGAACTCGAAATTGATTTTTAATTAAAGCAGGTTCAGACAAGGTTTAACTTGCTGCCGGTAATACAGGCTATGGAAAATGGCAATGAAATGAATGCCACATCAGGTTGTACTGATTTGGAATTCAAATAATACTATGGAATAGATTGAAATTACAATTCTTCCTTCAGCTCAAGAAGAAAAGCCTTGATATCCTGGAGTGTTTTTACCACCTGATGATTATCGGCCACCTCGGCAAAGTTTCCCTTAAGCTTTTCACGGGCTCCCTGCAGCGTATAACCTCTTTCCTTAACCAGATGATAAATGATATGGAAATTATCCACATCAGCCTGCGTAAAGAACCTGTTACCCTTCTTGTTCCTGAATGGTTTGATGATATCAAATTCATTCTCCCAGAAACGTATCAATGAAATGTTTACACCGAATATGGCAGCTACTTCGCCAATGCGATAATAAACCTTCTTGATTACAGGTTTCTTGTAAGGCATAATGCTAATCGAGCGTTTGTGAAGGCCGTTGTGAGAGTTCAATCATCAACTCATATTCCTCAGGAGTAAGGTCATTGAAGAAGAAATTGATTGGATCAATAGCCCTTGAATTCTTATGAACTTCGTAGTGTAGGTGGGGAGCCGTAGATTTTCCGGTATTACCTACTCTACCTATTACATGACCCCGCACTACTTTCTGACCTTGCTTTACTTCAATTTTTGAAAGGTGGGCATATAGAGTCTTATAGCCAAATCCGTGATCTATAATTATGCAGTTTCCGTAACCTCCTCTTGATCTTTCAATCTCCGTTACCTTACCATTGCCGGTAGCATAGATTTCAGTACCTACAGGAGCAGTAAAGTCAATTCCTTCATGTAGTTTGGTAACCTTGTAGAAAGGGTCAGTTCTATAGCCGAAATAGGAACCGATTCTTTTTAATTCCTTGTTTGAAACAGGTTGAATGGCAGGAATAGACGCCATCATCTCTTCCTTCCGTTTTGCCAACTCAAAAACTTCATCATACGATTTTGATTGAACATAGAGTTGGCTGGTGATAACATCAAGTTTCTTAGTGGTTCCCTTTATTATGTCGGAATTTTTATATCCTTCAAGCTTCTCATACCTGTCGGCACCGCCAAAACCTGCTTTTCTTATGGATGAAGGGATAGGTTCAGATTCAAATATCACTCTATAAATATTGTCATCCCGATCCTGGATATCGGTCAATACCGCCTGTACCTTATTTAACCTGGCATTCAGAATTTTGTATTGCAATTCATATTGTTCCAATTCACGCTTCAGCATTCTTTCTTTAGGAGAATCCAAAAAATTGTATGCCAGCAACAAAACTACGGATGCGAACACCATACCTGTTGCCACCACCGACAGTAAACGGATAAATTTCTGACGGAAAGTGACTTTGACTTTCTCTATTTTTAAGGATTTAGGATTAAAATGATAACGAATCTTTGACATCGAAGTTACTATGAATGAAATCTATAGGTTGTAATCGTCCCCTCACCCGAATTGAGTGTGTCGCAAAATTAATATTTTAAACTAAATTTGCAAACCCTAAAATGTTAAATATTGCCCTAAAAGCATCAATAAACTCCACAACACGCTGATTATGAATGCAAAAGAAACACGCCAAAGCTTTCTGAATTTTTTTGAATCAAAACAACATCATATAGTTGCCTCGGCACCAATGGTCATAAAAGATGACCCCACACTAATGTTTACAAATGCCGGTATGAACCAGTTTAAGGACATCTTCCTTGGCAACTCGCCGGTTAAGTTTGATCGTATAGCAAATACTCAAAAATGCTTGCGTGTATCAGGCAAACATAACGACCTGGAAGAAGTTGGCCATGACACCTATCATCATACAATGTTTGAAATGCTAGGCAACTGGTCGTTTGGTGATTACTTCAAGAAAGAAGCTATTGAATGGGCATGGGAATTTCTTACAGAGGTAGTAAAAATAGATAAAGACCGTATTTATGTTACAATATTTGGCGGAGATGAAGGCGATAACCTTGATGCCGACATGGAAGCCTATGGTTATTGGGAAAAGCATATTTCAAAGGATAGGATACTCAGAGGCAACAAGAAGGATAATTTCTGGGAAATGGGTGATTCCGGGCCATGTGGTCCCTGTTCAGAGATTCATGTTGATTTACGCAGTGATGAACAACGAAAAGACTTAGATGGTGCATTGCTGGTAAATACCGGCGATCCACTGGTGATTGAAATCTGGAATCTTGTTTTCATGGAATTCAACAGGTTGGCTAATGGCTCATTGCAATTATTGCCGGCAAAACATGTGGATACAGGTATGGGATTTGAACGCTTGTGCATGGTTCTTCAACACAAGAAATCAAATTATGATACTGATGTATTTCAACCCATTATAAGTGAAATATCAAGACTAAGCAATATTGAATATGGACACGCACCTGCAACTGATGTTGCCATGCGCGTAATAGCAGATCATTTGAGAGCCATTGCATTTGCCATAGCTGATGGACAGTTGCCATCAAACAACAAAGCCGGATATGTAATACGTCGTATTCTTCGCCGGGCCGTTAGATATGGTTATACCTTCCTTAATCTTAATCAGCCCTTTATAAATAAATTGGTGCCGGTATTGATAAGTGAAATGGGCGACTATTTCACTGAACTGGTCAGTCAAAAGGAACTTATCATCAAAGTAATAACTGAAGAGGAAGCTTCATTCTTGCGGACACTATCACATGGTATTTCCAAATTCAACCAATACATTACCAATAATCCAACTGCAATAATTTCAGGTGAATTTGCCTTTGAACTTTATGATACTTATGGATTCCCAATTGACCTTACCTGTTTGATGGCCCGTGAACAGAATCTGGAGGTTGATATGAAATCATTCCAGGAAGGACTTGAACAACAGAAAGAAAGATCACGTAAAGATGCTTCAGTTGAAGTTGATGATTGGATAGTTATCATTAATGACAATAAGGAAGTATTTGTTGGTTATGATACGCTTGAAACCGACACTTATATAACCAGATACAGGAAGGTAAACTCAAAAGGCAAATCATACTACCAGGTTGTATTGGCTGAAACCCCCTTTTATGCTGAATCAGGTGGTCAGGCCGGTGATACGGGAATAATTGAGATTGAGGGACAGCAAATTAACGTTATTGATACTAAAAAAGAGAACAACCTCATTATACATATATGCACGGAGGCACCAAAAGACCCTTACAAATTGGCACATGCAAAAGTATCAGAGGAAAAAAGAACAAGAACAGCCAATAACCACTCTGCAACACATTTACTGCATAAAGCATTGAGAGCAGTACTGGGGACACACGTTGAACAAAAAGGATCATACGTGAACCCTGATTATCTGCGATTTGACTTTGCGCACTTCCAGCGAATGAGTGAGAGTGAAATTCTGGAAGTTGAGAAAATGGTTAACAACCTTATACGTAAGAATTATAATCGTCAGGAATGGCGTGAAATACCCATTGAGCAAGCCAAGGAGAAGGGAGCAATTGCCCTGTTCGGAGAGAAATATGGCGATAAGGTGCGAATGATTGGTTTTGGTGATTCAATTGAACTCTGCGGGGGTACTCACGTTCCGGCAACGGGTCAGATTGGATTATTCAAGATTATATCAGAATCAGCCATTGCTGCCGGTGTTCGTCGAATAGAAGCTATAACGGGTGAAAAAGCAGAAGCCTTCTATTACAAGCAGAATGAGCTTCTGAATGAGATAAAAACATTGCTAAAGAACAATAATGATCCTGCAAAAGCTGCAAAAAACCTGCTGGATGAAAATGCAGAACTAAGATCAATTATTGAACAAGCCAATACTGAGAAGGTGAACAACATATACCAGCAACTTTCAGAATCATACAAGCAATATGAAGAATTCAGACTAATTACTGCAAAGGTAAAACTAGACCCCAATGCAGTAAGGGACTTGACATTCAAATTATTGCATGGCAATGAAGACCTTATTGTAATCATTGGCTCTCATTTTGAAGACAAGCCACTACTAACAGCAGCCATTTCAGACACTCTGGTAAAACAAAAAGGATACAATGCATCAGTTATAATAAAAGAACTGGCTAAAGAAATAAAGGGAGGTGGAGGGGGCCAACCTCATTATGCTTCAGCCGGTGGCAAAGACATAAACGGGCTCGATAATGCCCTGGCCAAAGCTGAGAATTTGATACTTACTAAATAACACTTTATATATGGTTTTAACTATATCGGAAACATTTTTGCCGATGCATTGTTATTTAACTTAATTTCGAAAACAGCAATACTACTACCATCAAACGGCAAAATGATTAAGTATTCAATTAAAGATCTGGAGCAACTATCAGGTATCAAGGCTCACACTATCAGAATTTGGGAAAAGAGATACCAATTGTTTGAGCCTGAAAGGACCCCTACCAACATTAGATATTATTCTGATGAAGACCTTAAGAAATTACTTAATGTCACTATTCTGAATCGCAATGGATTCAAAATATCAAACATTGTTTGCATGAACAACAATGAAATGAATGAGCGGATCATAGAGATTTCCGATTCATTTCAGGACTTCACCAACCAGGTTGAGCAACTCACCATGGCAATGATTGATTTTGATGAAATACGGTTTGAACGTGTACTTTCTACTGCCGTTATTAAGCTTGGGTTTGACGAGACTGTTACTAAGATATTGTATCCATTCTTTGAAAGGATTGGTGTTCTCTGGCAAATAGGCACTATTTATCCCGCACAGGAGCATTTTGTTTCAAATTTAATACGCCAGAAATTAATAATTGCCATTGATGGGCAAAACGGCTATATTAAAGATAATCCGCTCACATTTCTACTCTTTCTACCGGCTAATGAATGGCATGAACTTGGACTGCTATTCTACAATTACCTCATAAGAAAAGCCGGTCACAATGTAATCTATCTCGGGCAGTCGCTGCCATTGGAGGATTTGGCTGAAATAAAGAGCAAACAAAGTATTGATTGCCTGTTCACTTCTTTCACTACAAACATATCTTTAAAGCGATATAGTGAAACAATTGGGCAAATTAGTCAAACATTTTCAGAGAATAAAATTTATGTTACAGGAGTTCAAGCACTTGAACATGATATAAAGCTGCCCGTAAATGTTGAAGTGATCAAACAGCCCAAACTTTTCCTTGAACAGGTTTTATCTCTTCAACTAGGCTGATTTTCAATAGTTTAATATACAGCTATTGGCATATGTCCATATATGGGCCATATACTCCACTCCAATAATACGCCTTATAAATTAATTTTCAGCATTTTAAATAAACTGTAGAATTTTCTACTCACTTTATTCCTATTTGTGGACACATTTAGTCCCATATTGGTCCATTTTATGTTTTGTTAACATTATACAATTGCTTACTGTATTTTCATTAAACAATTTGGAATGTTTTTATTTCCTTTAATTTCAAATGTTTAAGCATTTCGACTGTGAGTTCAATATTAATTCTACATTAAAATGCACCCTTCTGTTTAAAACTGCATACTATTTGTTAAACAGATAGTATACATTAAAACAAAAGGTAGTTATGACAGCCATAGAATTCAACAGCAAGCTTATAAGTTTACACGAGAATCTTTCGTTTTTTGCCAACACCTTAACAAATGACAGAGAAGAGGCTAAAGACCTCATTCAGGATACGTATCTTAAAGCTCTTATACATAAAGATAAGTTTGAGGCAAACACCAATTTGAAAGCCTGGACCTACACCATAATGAAAAACACATTTATCAACAACTACAGGAGGAACCAGAAAGCCAATACTATAGTAGATACTACTGAAGATTTGTACTTCCTCAACATACCAAGGCGTTCAGATTTCGTTTCACCTGATTCACAACTTCAGACAAAAGAGATACAGGCAAGCATTGCAAAGCTTGAAGAAGATCAGCGTACTCCTTTTGAGATGCATACTGATGGTTACAAATACAAAGAAATAGCCGAGAACCTCAACCTTTCAATAGGAACAGTTAAAAGCAGAATATTCTTTACAAGAAAGAAGTTAATGGGATCATTAAAAGATTTCAGCAACTAATAACATATTAAATGTAAAAAAAGAGCTGCCCAATGCAGCTCTTTTTTTATTAATGAAATCCTTAAGTGAACCTTTATGCTTTTTGAGTATCCATTTGCTCTACGTCCTGATGATCACCATATGGTATGGTAAAATAGAATATAGAACCTTTACCGGGTGTTGATTCTCCTCTCATTTCACCACCCATCATTTCGACAAATTTCTGTGACAGTGTCAAGCCAAGACCAATGCCCCCATAGTTTCTCGTATTGCTGTCGTCAACTTGCCTAAAACGTTGAAAAACAACATCAAGTTTCTCCTGAGGAAAACCCATACCTGAATCTTTGACATAAAACTCAACAAGAGAATTATCCTTCAGGTCATAGCCTATCTCCACGAAACCTTCATTTGTATATTTAAGGGCATTTTCAATCAAATTGTAGAGGGTTTGGCGCAGCTTTCGGGGATCAGTATGGATGGCTAATGAATTATCCTTTGCCGATTTACGCATCCTGATACTCACATTGTTCTTTCCGCTTATCTCCTTCTCAAAATTGAAAAATGTAACCAACCCCGTCAGTAATTCATTAATGGGGCAACTCTCCCTATACATTTTAGTAATCCCTGACTCAATTAGGGCAATATTGAAAATCTCATCCATCATATCGAGCAGCTTGTTGCTGTTTTTATGGATTATTTCAATGTATTCCTGATTTTCAGCATCGGGATCATTGGTTTGCTGCAACAATGAAGAGAAGCCCATGATGGCATTTAAAGGAGTTCGTATCTCGTGCGACATATTGGCCAGAAACGATGATTTCAATTTATCCGACTCTTCGGCCTTATATTTAACCAGCTCCAACTCATGTTGCAGCTGTTTATACAATTCGGTTTTCTCGTCTAATTGAGCATCCAGCCCTCTATTTTGCCTGTCAAGTTTTCTAATAATAATCAAGAGATAGGCACAAAACAGGATAAGCACAATAATACAACCCAGTAGAAGTAGCATATTCATCTGCATTAACAAGATTATCACGGGCATAGTCAATTTATAAACATTCAAATATAAGCAATAAACAACACATTCTGAATATCATTATTCAAAAACGATGGTATGGATTCCCGGGTCATAAGGCTTGAAAATAGCATCCTTTATCCATTCATAATGTTTCTGATTATTGACAAAATCAAGTTTATTGGTGTCAATTATGAGAATCCGCATATCATTCAATTTACGCAGATATTCAAAATAACCATCCTGAATCCGCTGAAGGTATGAATTTTCAATATTCTGCTCGTAAGACCTGCCTCTTAATATTATATTTGATTTCAGGCGGGTAACAGAGGCATATAGATATACAACCAAATCAGGACCCGGCAATGAAAGATTAATGATATTGAAAAGTTTGGAATACAGATTATACTCATCATCAGGAAGTGTAGCCTTAGAAAAGATCAACGACTTGCTAATAAAATAATCAGAAATAATCAAATTTCGGAACAGATCAGTGATAGACAATTCAGTTTTCAGCTGCTGAAACCTGCTGGCCAGGAATGAGAGTTCAAGAGGAAAAGCATATTTATCAGGATCTTTATAAAATTTCGGAAGGAAGTCGTTTTCCTCAAATTGCTCCAGTATCAATCTGGAGTTAAAATCATCAGACAACATGTGTGCTAAAGATGTCTTTCCCGCTCCTATCGTTCCTTCAATGGCAATATAATTATACATTCGACAAGTATCTTATAAGTATTTTCGAACCCAACGATTATCCACACAGTTGATCAACAATTCATTTACGCTCATTTTAAGCACAGGATGTATAAAATGAGGTGCAATTTCAGCCAATGGAATCAATACAAACTTACGAAATTGCATCCTTTCATGAGGAATTACAAGATCTTTGAGCCTGATTATTTCGTCATTAAAGAAAACAATATCAATATCAATAGTTCTGGGCTGATTTCTTATTCCATTGCGTTTTCTGCCGAGTTCCTTCTCAATCTTCAATATTACCTTCAACAAACTTAACGGCTCCAATTCTGTTTCAATTATGATTACCTGGTTTAAATATGAAAGAGGTTCAACAGTGCCCCAGGGTTCAGTTTCATATATGGATGAAGATGCTTTAACAATACCGGCTCTAGTGGAAATAAGATCGGTGGCTTTTTCCAATAAATTTTCCTTTTCACCAAGATTACTCCCCAGTATCAAATAAACCGCATTCATAAACTATTATTTACCGACAAATGTAGTCTGTTTTTTAAAATATTCTAACTTTGAACTACTAACAAATCAAATGAATTCCATGAAACAATTCTTCAAATTCATGCTCGCCTCGATGGCCGGTTTTATAGTAACCTTGGTGATACTATTCTTCCTACTATCGATATTTGTAGCCTCAATGGTATCATTAGCCTCCAAAAAGGAAGTGATAATTGAGCCAAACTCAGTGCTACATTTAACTTTTGACAAAAGGATACCCGAAAGGAGCCCTGCCGCTCCCTTTGCATTCAGCTCCACCAATATGTTCAAGACAACCAATATACCCGGGTTGCTTGAAACACTTGATCTTATCAGGAAAGCAGCTGAAGACGACAATATCAAGGGCATTTACCTTGATCTAAGTGACATTCCATCAGGCTTAGCCACCTTGGAAGAGGTCAGAAACGAACTTCTGGAGTTCAAGAAATCAGGGAAATTCATCTATGCGTACGGCGAGGTTTATTCTCAAAAAGCATATTATCTGGCAACGGTTGCTGATAATATTTG
>JAEYXG010000305.1 GCA_023428585.1 Bacteroidota bacterium | reverse complement strand
ATGTAAGGGATAATAAAGGCACCACCACCATTTTGAACGGCCTGTACCGGGAACCTCAGAAAGTTGCCAAAACCAACAGCATTGCCTGCCATTGCTAATATCAACCCAACCCGTGAACCCCACCTTTCTTGATTAATCGCCATCAGATCTTTGTTTATATGGATGTTTGAACCAGCTATTCTAACGGAACCAATGATGTATTTGGAACTAATGCAATATTAAAAAATATTTTCTATAACACCATTAATTTCATTATTATTCGCGTTCTTTAACCAAGACAAGCACCCTGATCAGGCAGCAACTGATGCAATCTCCCATAATTCAGAAAGTCGGCAGTTGAACTTTATCAATTATTCCTGCCATAATTCCAATGGCTCATCTTTGTCATGATACATCCTTTATCAGAAGCTTTCATTTGATGAAGTCGGGATCTTTGAATATAAGGTTGCCAATGCGACAGTTCAGGCAGTTATTCTTGTCGCAATATGAACTTTTCATTCCCACCAATGCTTGTGTATTATAGGCTGTTGAAACATCCATCCCCAAGGTCTGCCATTGTCTTATTGAAGCATTGCTCTCACCCGGAATCTGTTCAAAAAGGCTTAAGGCCTTGTTACATAGGTAATCATTACCGGCAGAACTCCCGTAAACAAACATAAAAGGCAATATTGCATTGATAATAAGCAGGTGAGCTGCTGACATACCCAATCGTTTCGTTTTACCTTTTGTGTAATTATCGAAAGTATAATGATCGTTCCAGTATTCTGATGCTTCAACCTTGAATATTTCAGCCATCTCTTCAATGGAATCCATAGTGATTATTTTCGAAAGCAATCCTGCATTGTTACTCAACAAATTGGCAAATTGCGATATACGAATTGTTGGGAAATTCACCGGTCGCAATCTTAGATACTTCCACAGGGAAGCAGCAATGGGAGCCAGTTTATATTTACCCCGAAGGAATGTGTATTCATTAAAGAGCGATTGACCATACGGATCAGTAAGTTCCTGGGTGAGCAATCCGGCTTGCCCGAAGAGCAATGCCTCCACCTGGTGAATATTCCCGGCATGGTGTGCAAGCATCTTATATGTTACTGACCTGGCCAACATTTCAAAGGGTAGCGCATTGATACTGAAACCAAAACTTCGTGCAATGATGTGATAGAGGGCTTCCTCCCAGTCATTTTGTGAAGCATTCAAAGCATCTTGTATGAAATCAGCCTTATGCTCCAGTTTTTCAATAAGCATTCGTTCAAGCCATAATGAAATATCAGTTTCTGAAACCTGATGAATCATGCCAGCACAATTGACAAATTCACGACTTTCAATAAATTGGTGATAGGCGTCATAAAGTCCGATATCTATCTTATCAGCCAATTCACAAACAGGAATAGTGGGAAATTTCCCTTTTGCATCATGTTTATAAACAACATGCAATACAACATTAGTATAGGCTTCATCATCCTGATGACCGTGTTTGAACCAATCGGATGAGTTAACATGAATCTCTACATTTCCGGCCCACATAGTACCGCCAATGTTAAGACGCGCATCAGAGAAGTCAGGTCCCGCATTTGTATTATGGAATCCGGGATTTATAATGTTGACAGTTTCATTGTGTGTTGTAGCGAGAGGTTTGGTGAAGAGCCGGTTTTGCCATAAATAGTGCAGGAAGTTTTCAGTCATTATGAAATTTTCAGCTAAAAGTTATAATTAAGTTACAAGTGAAGCGTTATATTATTATATTTGAGAATTCAAATGTACAGATTTCAGAGGTTGGCAATTTATAAACTTTAGCTTATCTTTGCAGCTCAACGTAAGGTTTATGAAAAGTGCAAGTACATTAATTACAGGCATTGAATACAAGGTTCGTAAACTGATTGAGCAAATTGAGATACTTGAAAATGAAAATTCTCAACTGAATACAAAAATTGAACAATTAAAAACAAATATAAAAAGTCTGGAGCTTAGCCTTGATGAGCAACAGCAACGAATTAAAGTACTTAAATTAGCAAAATCTTTGAATAAAGAGGAGAGCAAGACAGAAGTTAAATTAAAGATTAATGAACTTTTGCGGGAAATTGATAATTGTGTACGACTTTTAAATAAATAAACTGTTAAGGTATATTGTATAATGGATGAACTCTCTATAACTGTAGTAATTGCTGACAGACCATATAAGCTGAAGGTTGACAGGAATGAAGAAGAGGGAGTGCGGAAAGCTGCTAAGGTTATTGAAGAACATATGGAAAAATATGCAAGTTCTTTCCAGTTTAAGGATAAACAGGATCTACTTGCAATGGTAGCATTGCAATTTTCAGCCAGTACCATTGAACTGGAAGAACAATTGAGATACAGAGACAATCAGATGTTGGACAAGCTGGCAGAGATTGACAAGGTTTTAACAGAACATTTAGATTAGAAGATCGCACATCAGTTCTTTGAAAAAGTATTTAAAATATCCCGCATTGAATCGACCAAGTTTGTAAACTCAACATTTTTAACTTTGGGGCAAAGCTCAGTTAAGGATGAATAACAGGCCTTAACCGGTTTCGGCCGGTCTCCCTTAGGGGGGCATTGGAAGTTTGACATCCCTGGCAGCTCCAGTTATGTAGTTTTGGGGTTTACCAAAACTCTAGATCAATGCGGGTTTTTTGTCTTCTTTACTCCATAATTCAACATCATAAACTAACCAACTTACAACATGGAGACAGTAATAATATGCATTGTGGCAGCACTTGTAGGACTAGCAGCCGGTGTAGTGATTACCAGTACTTTTCTTAAAAAGGCCATTGAAAAGAAAAGTGAGAATATACTGAAAGATGCCGAAGAAAAAGGCGAAATGATCAAAAAGGATAAAATCCTTCAGGCCAAAGAGAAATACCTGCAATTGAAATCTGATTACGAGAACACATTCCAGGAAAGAAACAAGGAAATTCTTAAAAACGAAAACAGATTAAAACAAAAGGAAGCGACGATTTCACAGAAGATCGAAGAAATTCAACGCAAACAAAAAGAAGTAAGCACAATTAAAGATTCCTTAACCGCACAGGTCGAAATTGTTAATAAGAAACAACTGGATCTGGAAAAGGCTATCAAGCAACAGGTTGAACAACTGGAGACCATCTCCGGCATGTCGGCCCAGGAAGCCAAGAGTCAGCTGGTTGAAACCCTCAAGGACGAGGCTAAGTCTGAAGCACTGGTACATATCAAGGATATTGTTGATGAAGCCAAGCTAACTGCCAATAACGAAGCCAAGAAAATTGTCATCGAAACTATACAGCGTACAGCTGCAGAACACGCAATTGAAAACAGCGTTTCCGTTTTCAATATTGAAAGTGAAGAGATAAAAGGACGTATCATTGGTCGTGAAGGTCGAAATATCCGTACTCTTGAATCTCTTACCGGTGTTGAAATTATTATTGATGATTCACCCGAAGCCATTATTCTCTCAGGATTTGATCCCGTACGCCGCGAAATAGCACGACTTTCCCTGCATAAACTCGTAACCGATGGTCGTATTCATCCTGCCCGCATTGAAGAGGTTGTTGGTAAAGTAAAAAAACAAATTGAACAGGAAATTATTGAAACAGGTAAACGCACTACCATTGACCTTGGTATACATGGTCTGCATCCTGAACTTATTAGAATGATAGGTAAGATGAAATACCGCTCTTCGTATGGTCAGAACCTGCTTCAACACTCCAAGGAAGTTGCCAATTTGTGTGCCACCATGGCTGCTGAACTTGGTTTAAGCCCCAAGAAAGCAAAACGGGCCGGGCTTCTTCACGATATAGGGAAAGTTCCTGATAACGAACCGGAATTACCACACGCTATTCTGGGCATGAAGATAGCCGAGCGTTTCAAGGAACCTGCTGATATATGCAATGCCATTGGTGCCCACCACGATGAAATTGAAATGGAAAGTCTTATAGCTCCCATTGTCCAGGTGTGTGACGCCATTTCAGGAGCCCGTCCGGGTGCCCGCCGTGAAGTGGTGGAAGCCTACATCCAGCGCTTGAACCATCTTGAGGAACTCGCCCTCTCATACCCCGGTGTGGTTAAAACCTATGCCATTCAGGCCGGTAGGGAATTAAGGGTTATTGTTGGTGCTGATAAAGTAACGGATGATGATGCCAATAAGATCTCTTATGATCTTTCACGCAAGATACAGGATGAAATGACTTACCCCGGTCAGATTAAAATAACCGTAATCAGAGAAACCAGAGCCATTAGTATTGCAAAATAAACACCGTTCAAATGTTTTATAAAAGAATCCTTCATGATAGATATCATGAAGGATTCTTTATCTTGGCAAATTTGCTGTTAAAAGCTCAATAATCTGAACCTTATAACCCACCTCAGTCTACTGATTATCTGCCCCGTATCTCTCTTTGGGACCTTTTGCCTGAACTACCGGCAACTGCTACAAGGCAATGATCTCTTCTATGATTGAAGCTTTTTTATAACGTTCAATAACTTCAGCAGGATCCATCATCATCTCACTGATGGTTACTGAAATGTATTTCCCTTTGGATGAATGCCTTACTGTGAATTTGGAGAGCTCTCCGAATATACTGCGCAATATGGCATAGTTTCGGTTATTATCAGTAATAATGAACTTGAACATGTAAACCTGTGGCCAAGGCCCATGATCACCCAGTTGTTTCTCCAACCGATCAAGAAAGTCGTTATTTATAGCCATAGTAAAAGTGCATCGTTACAAAAGAAGAAGCTGTTCAGGCAATTACATCATTTTCATCCTTTTCAGGAAGAAGGGCAATAATATCTGCTTGAAACCAAGGTTTATATCGGCTTCAACAAATTCAATGTGGTATTGAGCGCACTTGCGCATTAGTTCTGTCTTGAAAGTGTCAA
>JAEYXG010000005.1 GCA_023428585.1 Bacteroidota bacterium | reverse complement strand
GGTAGATGAAAGCTTAAATTAAAAAATGGCAACAAGTGCTATTCAGGAGTCCTGATTAAAAAAGAAAGATCGTCAAAACAAAGCATTGGTAGATACTGTTAGTGCAACAATCATATTGCAATCATATCTTGATCGGATTGCGATTAGATGAAGACACAAAAAATAGTAATGGAAGAACGTTCATTGTCCCAAAGAGTGGAAACGTTCAATTGTAGTTAATGATTGATAAATAATAATTTGAATTATGATTTTCCCTATTGTTGCGTATGGTCATCCGGTGTTGCGAAAGGTTGCTGAGGATATTGATAAGGATTATCCCGGGCTTGATCAGTTTATTGAGGACATGTTTGAAACCATGTATGCCTCAAACGGTGTTGGATTGGCGGCTCCACAAGTAAACAGAAGTATCAGACTATTCGTAATTGATACAACACCTTATAAAGAAGAATACCCCGGCGAAGAAAACATGAAGAGGGTTTTCATAAATGCCAGGATAGTTGAAGAAACAGGTGAGGAATGGGCATTTAACGAGGGTTGCCTAAGCATTCCGCAAATACGTGAAGATGTTATTAGAAAGCCCGATGTACATATAAAGTACTATGATGAAGAATTTAATTTCCATGATGAGGTTATCTCAGGCGCATTAGGAAGAGTTATTCAACATGAGTATGATCATCTGGAAGGAATTCTTTTTGTTGACCATATCAATCCTCTGAGACGGATTATGCTAAAAAGGAAACTCTCAGATATTACTAAAGGGATTGTATCAACCGATTATAAAATGATATTTCCAAACGTCAAAAAGAAGAATCCATGATTTTATCCAACATAAGGCAATTTATATTAATTCTGTTACCTGTCGCTTTAATGGCAATTAGTTGTACATCAAAGCGTGATAAAGAGGTGCTGAAGATCTCAGAACTTGAAGAGCAGTTAAAGCAGCAGGCAGCTCGGCCAGAAGCTGCTAAACTTGATGAATTGCTTGCTTTGTATACCAGTTTTGTTGATACTTATCCTCAAGATACTGCATCTGCAATGTATTTATACCGGGCTGTTAATTTGAGTATGGGTATAGGGCAAGGAGAAACCGCCTTAAAGCTCATTGATCGCTCAATTAATGAATATCCAGAAAGCCCCCGATATGCAGAAACGGTCTTTCTTAAGGCATATGTATATGAGAACTTACTTGGTAAACTTGGTAGTGCATCAGAGATATACCGTGATTTTATTCATAGATTTCCTGATCATGAATTAGCGGACGACGCTCAAGCAGCTATTCAAAATCTGGGAAAAACCCCCGAGCAACTGGTTGAGGAATTTGAACGCAATTCTGATGCGAATGCTCAATAATACAATAAATTAACATTGTTAAGCATTAAGTTTAATGCCCTTTAATTGATCAGGATGCAAGAGATGTATTAGTTTGATGAAGGCAAATTGAATTCTTCTTCCAAAATTGTTTTAAGCCGGGCAGGCTGAACATCCATGTCAAGTTGACCGCCTTTACATAAGGAGATTTTTCCTGTTTGTTCAGATACAACCAATGCAACTGCATCCGATTTCTCTGTGATTCCAACTGCTGCCCGATGCCTTAACCCAATATGTGCTGGTAAGTTGTTATTCTTTGAAACAGGAAGAATACAGCTGGCAGCGTTGATTTTATTGTTTTTGATGATCATTGCACCATCATGAAGAGGTGAGTTCTTATAGAAGATATTCTCAATGAGCTGCTCTGATATACGCGCATCTATGATTTCTCCTGACTCTACAACCTCAATCAGATCATTTACCTTGCTTATGACAATCAATGCACCTGTTTTTGTATTGGCCATTTTATGACAGGCTTGAACTATGGGGTCAATGCTTAGAATCTCTTCGTTATCATACTTTATTTTCCAAAAGAGAAATCGGTTATTCTTTCTTCTGATATAAGAAGGAGTGCCAATCATCAAAAGAAACTTTCTTATTTCAGGCTGGAATACAACAATCAATGCAATGAATCCCACGCTGATAAATGCTCCTAAAATTTCTGAAAGCAACTCCATTTCAAGAATCCTGACAAGCCGCCAGATAAGGAAGATGGCAATTATACCCAATAAAATGTTGATTGCAGCGGTTCCCTTGACTAGTTGGTATAATTCATAAAGTAATAATGCGACAAGAATAATATCGATAATATCCAATAATCGTAAACCAATAAAGAAAGGGACAGCTAATTCCAACATCGAGGATATATTTTTGCAAATTTAACTAATTCTATTGGATTGCCTGAATTGATTTATCAGTTTAATGGCTTCAAAAGCCGGTTTGACATCATGAACACGAAGAATATTAGCACCCTTAATCAAGGCAATTGTATTTATTACAGTTGTGCCATTGAGTGCTTCTTGAGGAGTTGTCCCAAGCACCTTGTTGATCATTGATTTACGGGAAACGCCTGCCAATAAAGGATATGAGTATGATTTAAATATTGAAAGAGCCTCCAATAGTTCAAAATTATTATCAACAGTCTTACCGAAACCAAATCCCGGATCTAAAATTATATTATATTTATTGACGGCATTGAAGGATATTAATTGACGTTTGAAAAATTCACCGACTTCAATAACAACATCTTCATAATACGGATTTTGCTGCATGTTTTCGGGAGTGCCTTGCATATGCATTAAAATATAAGCAGCCGATTGTGAACACATAAAATTTATCATTTCAGAATCCAGCATACCACCTGATATATCGTTGATAATATCGGCTCCCTCGCCAATTGCAGCATCAGCAACGCTTTTGCGGAAGGTGTCAATGGAAATGATCATTTCAGGAAAATTTCTTCTTAGAAGTTTCAAGGGATTCAATAACCTTTCAATTTCTTCTTTAGCAGATAAGAATTTAGCTCCTGGACGGGTTGAAACAGCGCCAATATCAATTATAGAAGCGCCATCAGAGATCATCTGTGTGGTCTTTCTTATCAAATCTTCACCTGAAGAATAAGTGCCTCCATCATAGAAAGAATCAGGAGTCAGGTTTAATATGCCCATCACAACCGGTGAAGTCAGATCCAACTTTTTTGAACCACAATTTATAGTTCTGTTTTCTAAAAAATTCATACATTTCTCAGGATAACCCCCTATATTTGCCAATAAGAACCTAAATAGACAGATAATAATTTAATACTTTAATATGGCTTCTGCTACTGCTTCTCAGTTTGATAAGGTTATCCGTGAATGCAAAGATATATTTTTAGCCAAGATGAATGATTATGGTACTGCATGGCGAGTGCTTAGAACGGAATCAATAACTGACCAAATATACATTAAAGCAAATCGTATCAGAAGTATTCAAATAAAAGGGGTTCAATTTGTTTCAGAAGATGAAAAGGCTGAGTTTATAGGGATAGTAAATTATTCAGTGATTGCACTAATTCAACTTGAATTGGGATACGAGGTTGAGTTGAATATGAACAAGACAGATGTTGAATCGCTGTACGATAAATATATAGTAATGGCTAAGGATTTGATGTTTAATAAAAACCATGACTATGACGAAGCTTGGCGAAACATGCGGATTAATTCTTTTACTGATATAATACTAATGAAATTACTTCGTGTGAAGCAAATAGAAGATCATAAAGGAAAAACTTTTGTATCAGAGGGGGTAGATGCAAATTATCTGGATATTATCAATTATGCTGTTTTTGCATTAATCAAAATCAGTGAACAAGCAGAATAGATTAGGGTTATTCAATACTTCATTTAAAAGGCCTATTTGCCTTGGGTTATATTAAACTTGAATTTATGAAAATAGCGCATTTTATTTCCAGGATTATTATCGGCCTGGTCTTTATGTTTTCAGGATTTGTTAAGGGCATTGATCCTCTCGGATTTGCTTATCGATTAGAAGATTATTTTCAGGTATGGGGTACAGAATGGATGATGCCGGCGGCAGTTGCAATTTCTATCTTGCTATCTGCAATGGAATTTGTTCTCGGTTTTGTAATTCTATTTAATTTCAAGCCCAAAGTCAGTTCCTGGCTGTTACTCGGAGTTATGGCTTTCTTTACTTGCCTTACCTTTTATGATGCTCTTGAGAACCCCGTTCCTGATTGCGGTTGTTTCGGCGATGCCATAAAACTCACAAATTGGCAAACTTTTCTTAAAAATGTCGTATTACTTGTTCCCACTTTAATATTATTTAGCTGGCGAAAGAACGTAGCTGATAGATATAGCAACATTAAAGCATACGGGATTGCCGGTGTTGTCACTGCACTCTTTATTGCCTTGTGTGTGTATTGCTATCTGCACTTGCCCATCATTGATTTTATGGATTGGAAGAAAGGGAATAAAATGTATATTGAAGCAGAAAGTGCCTTGCCAGTTAAATATTATGTAACATATCGTAATAAGGAAACTGCTGAAGAAAAGGAGTTTTTATTGCCCAATTATCCATTCAATGATTCTGTATGGATGAGCCAATGGGAATTTGTCAATCAACGTGTTGATGATCCAAATGTGCGGTATGGGGCAGATCTTCAGATAGTCGATCTGGAAGGTAATGATGTAACTGATTTGATAATTAAGACACCGGGAAACAATTTTATTCTGGTTGCATGGGACATAGAGAAAGCTAACAAGCAAAGTCTTATTGATATGGATTTATTTGCCAGACAATCAATAAGAGATGGATATAATTTCGTGGTGTTGACTAGTTCGCTCCCTGAAGAAATAGATAAAATAAGCACGGAATTGGGTTTGGGATTAATGTTTTTTCAGGCAGATGATATTATACTTAAAACTATGATAAGAGCAAACCCCGGATTAATCCTAATGAAAGATGGCGTTGTTGTTGATAAATGGAGCCATCTTGACTTTATGGAGTACCGAGATTTTAAGAATAAGATGTTGACCATACATTAAGTGGTATGTTGCGTTTTATTCTCAGAAGACTGTACTATGGTATTTTTGTCCTGCTTGGGGTAATAACATTGGTGTTTTTCCTTTTTAATATTTTGCCGGGTGATCCTGCCCGTATGATGCTCGGTCAAAGGGCAGATATGGCATCAGTTGAAGCAATTAATCGTGAATTGGGACTAAACTCACCAGTCCATGTTCAGTATCTGCGATTCTTGAATGATCTTTCACCAGTTTCAGTGCATAATATTGCAAATGCTGAAAGTTTATGGTATCCTGATAGTGCAAGGTACGCACCGTTTATTGTAATAACATCAATAGGCTCATCGCAGGTAATAATCAAGAAACCATACTTGAGGCGATCGTATCAAAGTAAGCGGAAAGTATCAGAAATATTGGCACAGGCATTTCCAAATACAATGCTTCTGGCAACTGTTTCAATGGGTTTTGCTGTGATTGTAAGTATTTTTATTGGAGTCCTTACAGCAATTCATAAAGATAGTTTCTTTGACAAGACGGCACTCTTTGTTTCAGTGCTTGGAATGTCATTGCCATCCTTCTTTGCTGCGATACTTATGGCATGGCTGTTTGCTTATGTACTTGCGGATTATACTGGCCTAAGGATGTTTGGTTCCTTGTATACTGTCGATGATTTTGGCAGGGGTGAGTATCTGGATCTCAAGAATATTATTCTTCCCGCTATTACTCTTGGTATAAGGCCCTTGGCAATTATCATTGAACTTACAAGAAGTTCTATGCTTGAAGTGCTTTCACAAGACTATATAAGGACTGCTCGTTCAAAAGGACTCAGTGAGCGAAGGGTTTTATTACGGCATGCTTTGCGCAATGCACTCAATCCTATAGTGACAACAGTTTCTGGGTGGTTCGCTTCTTTGATGGCTGGCGCAGTTTTTGTAGAGTATATTTTCGATTGGAAAGGTATTGGAGTTGTAATTGTTGACGGGCTGGAAAAATACGACTTTCCGGTAGTGATGGGATCCGTACTTTTCATAGCAGTCCTTCTTGTAATTATTAATATCTTTGTTGATATTATCTATGCTTGGTTAGATCCACGTATTAAATTGACACAGAGGTAAATAATGTAATTAATCAATTAAGAGATGAGAAAAAGAATAGTTGCCGGGAACTGGAAAATGAATAAAACTTTCACTGAAGCAGAAAGCTTACTTTTTGATATTGCAGATAATTTAAGTGAATCAAGGCCTGAGAATGTGGAAGTAGTTGTTTGTCCACCCTCATTATATCTGGAATTGGCTTCTGATATTGCCCAGCAGAATGATTTTCACTGTGGAGCTCAGAATATGAGTCAGTTTGACCAGGGAGCATATACAGGTGAACTATCGGCTGAGATGATCAAGTCGGCAGGAGTGAAATATGTAATACTAGGTCATTCAGAACGTAGAATGTATTTTGGAGAAAACGACGATATTATTGCCCTTAAAGTTTTGAAGGCACTTAAAAATGATTTAATACCTATTTACTGCTGTGGTGAAGCGCTGCAAGAGAGGGAAGAAAACCGGCATTTTGAAGTTGTTGGCAAGCAGATCATTAAAGGGATATGCCATTTGGCTCCTGAAGAAATAAGGCGTGTTGTTATAGCTTATGAACCTGTTTGGGCCATTGGTACGGGTAAAACTGCATCACCCGTTCAAGCACAGGAGATGCATGCATATATCAGAGAGTTAATTGTGAATCATTTTGGCAAGGAAGCAGGAGCCCAAATTTCTATCCTATACGGCGGTAGCTGTAACCCTGGGAATGCTGCAGAACTCTTCGCCCAACCAGATGTTGATGGGGGACTCATTGGAGGTGCATCACTAAAAGCTGAAGATTTTATTAAAATAGTTAACAGTTACCAACTCTAATCATGGAATACATTGAAATAAAGTGTTCCATTAAGTCGGGTGAGACATGGGTGGCAGAACCACTCATGGCCATTCTTGGAGAATTGGGATTTGAGAGCTTTGTTGAATCTGAAAATGAACTTCTGGCATATATAAAATCAGATTCATTCAGTTCATCTATTCTGGAAGATGAATCAATAACTGCTGAAATTAAGAATTATGTTGAATTTTCAACAGTTGTTATTCCTGATCAAAACTGGAATGCACTCTGGGAAAAGAATTTCCAACCAGTTATCATTGACAACAGGTGTTATATTAGAGCTCCATTTCATCCTGCAAATCACGAAATGGAATTTGAGATTATCATTGAACCAAAAATGTCTTTTGGAACAGCCCATCATGAAACGACTTCCCTGATGATCAAATTCTTATTAGATATGGATCTGACAGATAAGACTGTGCTGGATATGGGATGTGGAACAGGCGTTTTAGCAATTATGGCAGCCTTGAAAGGTAGCAAGGATATAACAGCTATTGATAATGACGAATGGGCATATAGAAATGCAATCGAAAATATTCAAAGTAATAATACTCCATATATTAACGTTTATTTAGGAGATGCATCAATGCTGGATAACAGGATCTTTGATGTTATAATTGCAAATATTAATAGAAATATTCTCTTAAATGATATGCCTTCTTATGCTAAAAGCCTGCGAACCAATGGTATTATATTGCTTAGTGGTTTTTATCATGATGATCTGGAATTGATTAAAGTAAGCGCTTTAACATCAGGATTAGGCTATGTTTCACATAAAGAAGAAAATCGTTGGATTGCAGCAAGTTTCGTAAAATTGAATACTTGATGCTTTCCCGGTAATCTTAACTAATAAATTGCTCATCAAATTCTTTTGAAATGCGTTATCTTAAACTTGTACAAGCATCGATAATTTGGATACTCGCTGCAGGTTTCATTGCTCTAAATCAACAGGATCCAAAGGAATTCTCACAGGATCCTGCGGTTTTTATTAAGCAACTCAATACTTATTTTGATTCGCAGAAAAATCGCAATGTACAGATTATACTAAAAGAGTTTATAACCGACTGGGAAGAAGGGAAATTTACTCTTCAGGTTCAAAATGAAGTAGTCAGGAGCTCCAACCTTATGTTGAAACAGAACATCAGGCCTCATATGGGTTATACTGATTACCTTGAGGCGTTGAGTTCTTTTACAGAAACTACAGGAAACCAGAGTATTCTGGAATGGCATAAGGCATTGGAGTCATTTATTGATTCGAAGCGTTTAAAACAACTGAAAGCATACCTGAACAATACAACTCAGTTTAACCTTGAGCATGTGCTGTTCAAGCAAAACACGAATATATGGAGGTTTGAAGGAAGCGGATTTACTTACCGTTATGATTCAACTCTATCAATAGAACTTAAAAATATAAATTTAATCTGTTTTTCAGGACGCGACAGTATTTCAATACTAGGAACTTCTGGTACTTTTTTTCCACTGGCTGACAGATTCCATGGTAAGGATGGAAAAGTAAACTGGAGCAAGTATGGTTATGACCCCCGAAATGTATATGCAGTCGTTGACACATATAAGGTCAACCTTAAAGAAACAACTTGGAAAGCTGATACTGTAAACTTTTACCATAAAGTTTATTTTGATAAGGCATTGGTGGGTTCACTTGAGGATAGAGTCCAGGCAGGTGTTCCACTTGAAAGATCAACTTTCCCCCAATTTGTATCCTTTCATAAGGATATCAGTATTAAAAATCTTTATAAGAATATAGATTATTTCGGTGGGTTTACTATTGAGGGCTCACGGATAGTTGGTTCAGGAGATACTTACGCTGATGCAAACATCTTTATAAAGAAGGGTACAGAATTAGTGATGCGTCTTGATTCAAAGAGCTTTGTCATTCGCCCTGATAGACTTGTGTCGCCAAGAACTTCTGCGACGATATATTACGAAAACGACTCTATTTACCATCCCGGCCTAAATCTACGATATGTAAATGAGAACAGGGAACTTGCTTTGCTTAGGAATGGTGAGGGTGTTTCAGGTAGTCCTTTTTTTAGCTCTTTTCACAAGATAGACATGTTCTTTCAGGGAATGTATTATTCCATTGATGCTGACAGCATAAATTTTGAAATGCTCAGAGGCTTAAGCAATAAAGGGACTGCCACTTTTGAATCAACCAACTTCTATAGTGAAGAGAGATTTGATAAACTGCAAGGTATTGATGCCATTAACCCTATTAATGTAATTTATAATTACTCGGAAAAGAACAAAGTAAAGGTTTTCTTCTTGCCCGAATTGGCAGAGTTTGTTCAGAAGCCTATTGAACAGGTGAAAGCAATGGCAATTAATCTGTCTAATGGTGGTTTTATAATATATAACATTGACAATGATAGGATAGAAGTAAAGCAACGACTATACGACTATTTGAATGCGCGTAGCAAAAAGATGGACTATGATGTAATTCAGATCAGATCAAATGTTGAAAGAGGAGCCAATGGGGTGTTGAATCTGAAAACATTCAATATAACAGTAAGAGGCGTTGACAGTGTTGCATTGAGTGATGTAAAGGCCGTTAACATAATTCCAAGAACTAAAGAGATCATAATAGGCCGTAACAGGGATTTCGTTTTCACCGGAATGGTAAAAGCAGGTTATTTTACTTTTTATGCCAACAAGAGTTCATTTGAATACGACAAGTTCAAACTAAGCATGCCAACCATCGATTCGCTTAGCTTTATGGTTGATACTTTGAATAAAAGTACCGGCAAGTTGCAGCGGATGGTGGTAAAGAATGTTCTAGCCGATTTGAATGGCGAATTGCTTATTGATGATCCTTCAAACAAGTCCGGAATCAGGAATCTGCCGGTTTATCCTTTGTTTAATAGTCATGATGACGCTTTCGTTTTCTACGACTATAGCACCATAAGGGGAGGTGCCTACAAACGTGAGAACTTCTACTATACTGTCTATCCTTTTGTTATCGACAGCTTGAATAGCTTTACAACCGAGGGACTAAAATTTGATGGTTCACTTAATTCTGGCGATATTATGCCTGTTATTGAGGAGCCGCTTCGGGTAATGGAGGACTATTCGTTAGGCTTTAATCGTTCACTTCCTGCCAAGGGTATTTCTGTATATAAAGACAGAGCGACCTATTATTCAAATATTACATTGGATAACAATGGTCTTCAAGGAGACGGAAAATTAGAATATCTTACTTCAACCGCCGAATCGGAAAACTTTATATTTTATCCTGATTCTCTGGTTGCAGATTTAAAAAGTTTTAATATCAAGGAAAAGTATGGCGCGCCTACATTCCCGATGGTAGTGGGTGAAGGTGTTCATCAATACTGGGCACCGGCACTTGATAGTATGAGCTTGCAAACATTGCCCGGAAAGGAGTTTGAAATGTTTGGAGCTAAATCATATCATAGCGGAAACCTCACTCTCACTTCAAGGGGTTTATTTGGAAGTGGGAAGAGTAGGCTTGATAATGCCGATCTCATTTCCAACAACTTTAGTTTTAGGAATCAGTCCTTCCATACAGATACAACCGACTTTCTACTTTATTATCCTGAGCGTCCGAGTCTTTCTTTATCTACCAGAATGAATTCAGGAAGTGTTGACTTCCTGAATCAGGAAGGCGTTTTCGGTGTATTAGGTGAAAGTCAGCGTATTGAGCTGCCACATAGCAAGTATGTTTGCTATATGGACCAGATAGAATGGAGTATGGAGAAGAGTGAATTACTGCTGACCAACTCCTTGGTGCATAGATCAGAATTAACGGATGCCATTGATTTAAAGAAACTGGTTGACTATGATTTCAGCGGTTCAGAATTTATTTCCACCGATCCTCAAAGAGATTCCCTGCAGTTCTTTGCTATGGAAGCCTCATACAAGATGAAGGAAAATATTATTAATGCCCGCGATGTTAAGATCATTCAGGTTGCTGATATTGCTGTATTTCCCGGTGATGGCAAAGTTACGATCTTGTCGGACGGTGATATGCAGGCATTGGAAGGCGCAAACATAATAGCTGACCGTAAGCACAAGCACCACAGAATATACGATGCCTCAATAAAAGTAAATTCAAGAAAGCATTATTTGGCTTCAGGAAATATTGATTACATTGATGATGCAGGAAATGTAAGGCAGCTGCATCTCGATCCCATTACAGTTGATTCTGCCCAACATACATATGGACTTACACATATTCCCGCAAACAATTATATGCCGCTTAATGATCATTTTAACTTCATAGGAAATATTAAAATGAGCGCGGATTCCAAGAACCATTTTTACGATGGAGTGTTCCAAATGGAAAATGAATGTCTTTCGGAGAATAGACCATGGGTTAGATTTGCATCTGAGATGGATCAGAATGATATAAGAATTCCGATTTCACTGAATGAAAGAGATAGCATTAATGATCCTGTTCTCTTAGGGGTTGTATATTCTGACTTTTTCTCAAGTATCTACCCATCATTATTGGAAAAACCAAAGGCATTTGGAGATACTTAATTGGCAACAGCTACAGGATATATCAGATATGATAAGCCATCCCAATCCTATCTTACAGGTAGCAATGAACGTTTGGATAAGAAAACGCTGGTGGGTAACCTTCTGACATTTTCAACAGAGCAATGTGTACTTAAAGCCCAGGGTGACCTGAATATTGGAACTGCCTTAGGAAGTGTTAAGATGACCACATATGGAGATGTATCACAATTTACCCTTGTTGATTCCACACGCATAAATTTATCGATTGCCTTGGATTTCTTTTTCTCCTCACAGGCATTTGACAGGCTGCTCGAAGATGTTAAAGTTACGGAATTGGGGCGGCTTGATGTTAATACCGACGCCTTTAAATTATTTCTCAGCAATTTGATGGGAGAAGTGGAAGCAAAAATATTCCTTGATGAATTGAATCTCTCAGGTCAGGTCAAGAAAGTGCCTGATCAACTTAATAAATCAATGATCTTCACCAACCTTAACATGGTTTGGGATAGGAAACTAAGGTCATTTGTCAGTGAAGGGAAGATAGGTATATCCGGGATTCAGCGTAATTTGGTAAATCGGACAGTTGACGGTTATATTGAAGTAGGCAAAAGAAGAACAGGTGATATAATTAATATATATCTCGAATTCAGTCCTCAAATATGGTACTTTTTCTCTTATAGCAATGGAATTATGCAGGCAATCTCTTCTAATAACGAATTCAATTCAATACTGGCTTCCTTAAAAGAGAATAAACGAACGTTGAATACCAGGTCAGATGAGATGGCATACCAGTTCATTATTTCAACACCTGAAGCTCGAATGGCATTTATGAGGAAGATTCAACAGCGACAATATTCAGAATAGCAGGTATGATCAATTTCGAAATATTAGCGGGCATAATAATTGCATACTTGCTGGGTTCGATCCCTACAGCTATAATAGTTGGGAAATCATTTTTCGGAATAGACATCCGAACTGTTGGCAGTGGAAATGCAGGTGCTACAAATACTATTCGAACTTTCGGCTTGAAAGTGGGTATTCCTGTTCTTCTTTTTGATATTCTAAAAGGTTTTCTTGCTGTCAAGCTTTCAATTTTTCTTAACTCTCCTGCGCTCTCTGAAAATCTAGTTGAAATCTACAAGATAGTATTGGGAACTGCCGCCGTACTAGGACATGTGTTCCCCGTATTTGCTTCATTCAGGGGAGGAAAGGGAGTGGCTACACTAGTAGGTGTTTTAATCGCTATTTATCCCTTAAGCTTCTTGATAATCTTAGGTTGCTTCATTCTTATAATGATTCTATCAAGAATTGTGTCCTTGTCATCCATCATTTGCTCAATTCTTTTTCCGTTTATTGAGATATTAATCCTCCATGAAACAAGACTACCCCTTATAATGCTTGCTATTGGGGTAGCGGTTTTTATCCCTTATACGCACAGGGAGAATATAAAAAGACTAATTGCAGGTACTGAAAAAAAGTTTGATTTTGGCAAGAATCGAATCAACAAGTAGATAGCATAGTTCAACTAATAACATTCTAATCTTAACCGGCAAAAGGCAATAGGTTAATAAGTTTAATTGAGTTGTTGATAAAATTTGATTGAAAGCGATTTTTACCGGTAGAAGTTTGAACAATAATTTCTTATTTTTACCGATGGAAGAAATATTATTCCCTTTTTAAAAAGATATTGATTATGAGATTTATAGTATCAAGCCAAAACCTGCTTCGCGGCCTACAGGCAATTAGCGGTGTGCTGAATTCAAGCAATACACTCCCAATATTGGATGATTTTCTCGTGGAATTAACAGGTAATTCTTTAAGAATAACGGCATCTGATCTTGAAACTACCATGACCGTTGTATTAGACGTTAATATGGCAGAGGATGAGGGTTTTATTGCAATACCGGCCAAGATACTCATTGAACTTCTGAAGACTTATGGTGATACTCCACTTACATTTACCATCAATGATAATTTTGTTATAGAAATTGCTGCCGATGGTGCCAAGTTCCATATCACGGGTCATAATGCTGAAGAGTTTCCTAGGGTGCCTGAATTGGAAGAAACATCAGGTTTTACTTTGACCTCTGAGGTGCTTCTATCTG
>JAEYXG010000335.1 GCA_023428585.1 Bacteroidota bacterium | reverse complement strand
ACGTAAAACTGTTGTTGATAGAATCAAATCCAGCAAAAGAATAAATAACGCCCCGAGTGCAAGGGATGGGAATTCCTCTTTCTTTTTTCTGAATTCAGTCACATCTATTTTTGACTTCTCAAGCTGGTCTATTTCCTCGTAAATTTCTTCTAATTTACCCTTATTTGTTGCCCTGAAATACTTGCCACCGGTCATATCTGCAATCTGACCTAAAAGTTTTTCGTCAATGCGAACTTCAACCTGTTGATATTGTAATCCAAAGGGAGTATCAAAAGGGTAAGGTGCCGTACCAATGGTGCCAATGCCAATGGTGTAAACCCTAAGATTGTAAACCTTCGCTATTTCAGCGGCTGACAAGGGGTCAATAAATCCGCGGTTGTTTTCACCATCGGTCAACAGTATGATCACTTTACTAACGGCCTCACTCTCTTTGAGCCGGTTGACTGCTGTGCCTAATCCATCTCCAATAGCAGTTCCATCTTCAATCATGCCGCTTTTTACTTCGTCAATAAGGTTTAATAGTACACCATGATCAGTAGTCAAAGGACATTGAGTAAAGCTTTCGCCGCTAAATACTACCAGTCCAATGCGGTCATTACCGCGTTCTTTAATAAAATCTTTGGCAACGTCTTTTGCTGCTTCCAAACGGTTGGGCCTGAAATCCTCAGCAAGCATACTTGTTGATATATCCATTGCCATCACAATGTCTATTCCTTCAATGCTAACATCCTGCCGCGATGAAGTAGATTGAGGACGGGCAAGCGCGATTACAAGTAATGCCCATACGAAGGTCCGCAATAACCATGTGAAATATAGCAAATATTCCTTCCATCGGTTTTTTCGAGTCGGGAAGATTGAATGATCAGATATTTGGATAGTGGGATAACTTTTTGAACCTTTATACCAATACCATACTATTGCTACCGGAATAAGCAGCAGCAGGTAAAATGATTCGGGATTGGCAAATTTTATATGTTCAAACATGTTTGATTTTATTTCTTGACACTTTGGTTATCTGATCCTGCAATCTTTGATTTTGTTAAATTTACTATCTCGGTTGCATATAAGATACTCTGTTCATTCTCGTAGTTACCGGGTTGAGCTTTGGCGAATTTGGCCATATCAGCTAAATATAGTACTTCCCGCAAGGGTGTCATTACGTGATCATCATTGACATTTGGTGCTATTGCCTCCTGGATTTCCGTTGAAGTCATCTCTGATGCATTGACATTATAGATTAACTCAAAATACTCTCTGAGTATATCTGTTAGTTGTGTGTAATATTCCTTAATATTGCCCTTTTGCCACAATTGTTCAGATTTAAGCAAGTCAAGTTTTTGTAATGCAATCTCCCATGCCGGGATCTTAATTTTTGGAGCAGGTTGTATTTCAGGTTTTACTTTTCTTTTCTTCAAAAAGAAAAGTACTGCATAAATGACCAATCCAATTACCAATGCCAATGCAATCCATGGCAATAATTCCCTAAATGTGATGGGTGCCTTATAGATTGGTTTTATATCCCTGATATCAGCCTTAGGATTAATTTTGAGTTTATAAACCTGCAATAGGATTGGCTCTGTTGTAGCTATGCTTGGAGGATTACCCTGTTTATTAATCTCAAATTTTAGAGGAGGAAGCACAATGAATCCCGTGTCAAAGGAAGTAATATGAACTATTTGACGCAAGATGCTATTATTAGTACCTTCTATAGTAATAGTATCAATGGTTGACTTTGATAAAACTTCAATTGACTTGGTAAGCGTGTCATTAAATTGGGGCCAATTAACCTGTTCATTTTTATTGAAAGGCAAATCTATGGTAAGTGTAATTTTACTCCCAATTGGAAATTTTGTGGAATCGGTAACAACAGACTGACCAAAAGAGCCTAGGCTTGTTAAAAAGAGCGCCAGTGCCAATATGGCAAGGGATTTTAATAGTTGTATCAGCTTGCTGTAGAGTTCCATAGTCATATAGTTTTACCTTCTGGCTTCTCTTCTTTTAAAAAGGCTTAACAAGGGTTTTACATAGTCTTGGTCAGTAAATACTCTTGCAAAGTCAACGCCACTTTTCTTGAAGATGTTTTCCAGATTAGCCGAACGGGTTAAAGCATTCCTGCCGAATTCACTTCTAAGTTTTTCATTGGATGTGTCAATCCAGATGCTTTTGTTAAGCTCTTTACTGTAAGCCTGAACCAGACCGACATCAGGCAGTTTGATCTCAGTTGAATCAATGACCTGCAATGCCACCAGATCATGTTTTCGCCCGGCAATCTTAATGGCATCTTCAAAACCGGTATCAATAAAATCAGACAGAATGAAAGCGGTGCATCTCTTTTTTATGGCATTGGTTAGAAAGCGCAATGCCTCTGCAATATTTGTTTTCTGACTAGCAGGCTTGAAATCAATCAACTCTCTAATTATTCTCAAAATATGCTTTAATCCTTTTTGCGGTGGGATGAATTTTTCAATCTGGTCACTAAAAAAAATAACTCCCACTTTATCGTTATTGTGAATAGCTGAGAACGCCAGAAGAGCTGAAATTTCAGTCATTTGATCTTCTTTCAGCTGTTTTTTGGTGCCGTATTCATTTGAACCACTAACATCAACAAGCAGCATAACAGTTAATTCCCGTTCCTCATCAAACACCTTGATGTAAGGGTGATTGAAGCGTGCGGTAACGTTCCAGTCGATATTCCTGATGTCATCACCATACTGATACTCGCGTACTTCACTGAAAGCCATTCCACGACCCTTGAATGCACTATGATATTCACCCGAGAATATCTGGTTGGATAACCCTCGGGACTTGATCTCAATTTTGCGTACTTTCTTTAAAATGTCGTTTGAGTCCATAATTTATGTAAAAGAATTCAGGCAAAGACCCCAATGTTACAAAAAGAAGGGTATCAATAGAAGAATTCTAAGGAACTTCAACAGTGTTCAGAATCTCATTGATGATCTCATTGGTAGAAATATTCTCAGCTTCAGCTTCATAGGTTAGCCCTATTCGATGACGTAGGACATCATGGGCAATAGCCCGCACATCTTCCGGAATGACATAACCCCTTCGTTTAATGAATGCATAGGCCTTGGATGCAAGGGCAAGATTAATGCTTGCTCTGGGGGATGCTCCATAGGATATCAATCCTTCAAATTTCTTGAGCTTATTATCAGCAGGATAACGGGTAGAGAATACTATATCAGTTATATAGTTTTCTATTTTCTCGTCCAGGTATACTTCGCGTGTGAGGTTACGGGCCTTTATAATCTGTTCAGGTGAAATAATGGTTTTGGTAACAGGCATTATTTCACTCATATTTTGACGCATAATAAGCTTTTCTTCTTCTCTTGAAGGGTATCCAATGAGGACCTTAAGCATAAAACGGTCAATTTGAGCTTCAGGCAAAGGATAGGTGCCTTCCTGCTCTATTGGGTTTTGTGTGGCAAGCACAAGAAATGGTTCAGGCAGAGGATAAGTGTTTTCTCCAATGGTGACATGACGCTCCTGCATAGCCTCAAGCAACGCACTTTGAACCTTTGCTGGTGAACGGTTTATCTCGTCAGCAAGGATGAAATTAGCGAAAATGGGCCCTTTCTTGACAGCAAATTCTTCCTTTTTCTGACTATAGATCATGGTGCCGGTCAAGTCAGCAGGTAAAAGATCAGGCGTAAATTGTATACGGCTGAATTTGGCATCAACAATATTTGCCAGTGATTTGATGGCAAGCGTTTTAGCTAATCCGGGTACACCTTCCAATAAGATATGACCGTTCGATAGTAACCCAATGAGTAATCGTTCAACCATTTGACGCTGACCAACAATAACTCGGTGCATCTCCATGTCAATTAAATCAATGAAGGCGCTTTCTCTTTGGATACGCTCATTCAATTCTTTGATATCAGTCTCTATCATAGAAGTTTTTTTTGCAAAAATACCACTACAACGCTGATAACATAAGCAATGCGCTGTTAAAAATTGTTAAAGCTATAGATATGTAAGCCGTTTGCTGATAATGTTTCGCAACTGCCATTGGTTATAGGTCGGTTTTAAAACCTATAAAGTTATTTCAGTCCTAGTTTGTTGAGTATGCCTGTTGGAACAGCATCTTTGTGAACCATGATGGCAACCGTATTTAGTCGGATATATGACTCTGACATGTTCAATAGACCGCCAAATGAGTTGCTTTTATCTGACCAGGAGTTCTTCACTTTAATATAATTCTTGCCTGTCTGGTCCTGAACAATGCCAACCAAATGCATCAAATGATCATCAGTTGCCTGGTAATTATTGAATGCTTCCTGCCGCATCTCTTGAGTTATGAATTTTTCCTTTCGCCATTCCTTAAAGTTGTATGCTTGTTCATTTTTTTCTTTATCAGTCATTTTCTCCCACTTTTCCAATTCTGTACCTTCAGTAGATAATGGCTGAACTTCAGGAATAATTGCCAAACCATTTGCATGTGAAAAGCCACGGTCACTTACATCACCATCCCAGCAGACCGTAAACCCATTTTGAATGGAGTAATATATTATTTCAAGGAGTTCATCAATAGGCAGGTTATAGTAATTGCCGGCTGACCAGTTATCAGGAATTTCCAATGCGAACGGCTTATAGAAAGGGTGATGGTTATATGAAGTGAATTCAATATAGTCATCAGGATCAAGGCCCAACAAGGATGACTTATCAGCTTGGGTGATCCTTTTCTCAATATCACCCTGTTTTACAGGGGTAGATCCTATATAAGAATCTAGTATTGACTTGAAGGCATCAGGCCAAACGGTTGAGATCTTGCCTCCCTTGTTACTAACAACAGCTTTAAGGAAACCCTCGAGCACGGCATCCATTTCACCATGTTCGTGTTTGCTTTCACCTGGATAC
>JAEYXG010000318.1 GCA_023428585.1 Bacteroidota bacterium | reverse complement strand
AATTCATATTGACTGAGTTTTCCCTAAAGGACCAACCCTGGCCCGGTGAGAAGATGCATGAATTTGTAAGAATCAGAAACAATAAAGGTATTGAATTCGTCAGTTGCACCTTCAGAAACGACATATCCTACTCAAAGCTCCCGGTTAACGAACGCGGTATTGGTATATCAAGTTACAATTCATCATTGCGAATATCCCGAATCAATCAGGACTCCGTTCCTTTCGGATTATCTACCAAGCCCCTGTTTTATCAACTAAAGAGTGGCATTGATGCAACGACTGCCACACCCGGATATGCTTTTTACGCAGAAGATGTGCAATTCAAGAACAATTTCACGGGAGCCTACATTTCCGGTTATAGCCTGGTAGAAGCAAATAAATGCGCCTTTGACTTATCAGCATTGAACAACATAGCCAACCTTCATAAGGAGATCACAGGCCTATATCTTGATAATTGCACCTTTTACAGTATTCTCCACAACAACTTCAAGGGTGGCGCTCTACCAGGATACAACAATGAACTGGCCGGATTAATAATCAATAACTGTGGTGGACAGAACAACCTGGTTGCAGGCAACAATTTCAGCAATCTTAACTATTCACTCCTTGCCCAGAACACAAACCGCACCATTAAAGGAGATAAGGGTTTGCGCCTTTACTATAACTGGTTCAATAAAAATGAATACGACATATGCGTTACCAACGACAGCACAAAAACAAATAATGGAATAGCCTACCATCAGGGTGCGCCGGGAGTGTTGCCCCTTGAACCGGCAGGTAACCAGTTCAGCTATGGCAAATTCCATCGTACCAGTGACTTCCACAACGATGGTGAGCCCATAGTATATAGCCATTACACCAACTCGCAGGTAATATCAAGACAAATGCCCCGGTTATATGCAAACCTCCTATTGTTGCCTTCCGTATTCAGCATGCCTCCCGACAGCAATTACCTGCCGGAATATCTGACGGTAGCAAACGATCATATCAACCAAACCAGATTAACATGGGATAAAGCAGCTTCCGCTGCCTTGAAGCAATACAATGACACCAAGGATGGAGGGAATACAACCACATTGATTGATGAGATAAACAACTTTTCACCCGAATCATTGGTGGAATTGAATAAAAAACTGAGAAACCTGGATTCAAAACTATCGGTTGATGTACTTGAGGCACTTCTTAAGAATAATGACTTTCATAACACTTTTCTCATTGAGATTCTGATAAACAATCCCATAATATTCAGGAACAGTCACCTACTGAAACTGATCACGGAACGGAAGCCTGAAGTTCCCGACTTTATGCTTCACCGAATGGCGCAACTCTACAATCAATATAGCTTAATTGAACTACTGGATAGTAGAAGCAAAAATGCCGAAGCCATAAAAAACGCCATGATGAATCGTGAATTGGGCCAGCTCTTTTTTAAAGACTGGGGTACTCCCGGGCCATTGCTGGCTGAGTTGCTGACCGATTATAACAGTCCGCAATCTGATTTATTGATAGCTTTTCTCCGTTCCTTGAATGGCGACTCAATTCAGGCCCAGTCAAAGCTGGATGAATTGGAAAACAAATTCCCCGACTACAGCACAAACCTCGGCTATATGAAATCCCTAATGGAGATTAACCGTAAGCTGCTTGAAAAATCAGACGATACAATCAGCACCGCTGATACGCAAATTCTCGTTGAACTGCTGGACAACGAATCAACATACATCCATGCCCTGAATATACTCAGACGATATGAAGCAAACAATTATACTGAGCCTTACATTCTTCCGGGAACTCCACCAGCACCGCTGAATTTTGAAATACCCGATATCAATATCAAGGGAAGAGGCTTTAAAATTTATCCTCAACCGGCATCTGAGTACCTGATTGTAGATTATTACTATGAAGAAGGATTTACCACAAGAGAACTAGAATTAGCCAACCTTGCAGGACAAATCATAGCAAGGATTAAGCTAAAATCATCGTATGGACAGACCGTTTTCGATGTAAAAGACCTATTACCGGGGCTTTACATTGTTCGTTTGGTGGCCGACAACTCAATACTTGAAAGGCAGAAAGTGCTGATCATAAGATAGTTTAGACTCCGTCATATTTGCTGACAAAAATTCCTTGACGAAAAGTTGATAATTCATATTGGATTTCTGGAAACTTCCCTATATTTGTTAGGTTGAGTGCCAATTTAATCCATCCGGAATATGAAAAAAATAATCAACTTCTTCGGACCTCCAGATAATTGGCGGTTGCCTGCCATCATTCTTACCGGTACAATTGTTGGGATCATTATTCTACTTGTCTACACTTCAAGAGCCCACTCCTATTTGTCCGACAATCCGGAAACCTGTATTAATTGCCATGTGATGTATCCACAGTATGCCACATGGATGCACAGCAGCCATAGGGAAAAAGCAACCTGCAATGACTGCCATGTTCCGCACGACAATTTTTTCAGAACCTATTATTTCAAGGCAATGGATGGCTTGAGGCATGCCAGCATATTCACTGCACGGGCTGAACCACAGGTAATACAGATAAAGCAGGCAGGCATAAATGTAGTGCAGGAGAACTGTATACGTTGCCACAAGGGACTTGTTGATTATGTCAATATTGTTCAGGTAACCGGTGAAAACCATGAAGAAGGGGTAGGTTTCAGATGTTGGGATTGTCATAGGGAAACACCTCATGGCACTGTGAA
>JAEYXG010000309.1 GCA_023428585.1 Bacteroidota bacterium | reverse complement strand
ACGTTATGCTTTTCAAGGGACAGGTTAAGGAAATTGGTAACCAACTGCTAAGCTATAGTGGGAGTAGGGAAGAGAGAGATGAAATATTCTACCAGGTTGATTTCCTTGAAGAAACTGCTGACGGCCAAACACAAGTCAAATACTCGGTTTTCCCTTCAGTTAAATACAATGATCGAATGGGGAATGTGCACAATCCTGACACAAGAAACCTCCTTAGCGGTGATGTGTTCATGTATCTGACTTTTGCGGAAGATCGTTCAAAGCGTTCGGCTGATGGTTATTCAGTAACAGAAACCAGAGACCTGGCAGTTAATGACACTATCTATGCAGGAGCGAAGGCCGTTGTGTTGGATTCCATAACCATTGAATTATTGGATGCTACCGGTGAGAATATTCAAATCAATGCAATGCTGGCAACTACCGATACTTTAAATAATCCTATTATAATTCCACTTACGTATAAGCTTCAGGGAAATATGGCTGAAAGTGGTATTGTATCTATACCGGGTTCAGATGTAAGAATACGTTTTGACAGGGTTGCTGAGATGGCTAGAACAATTAACGTATCGTTGATGGAGAAGCAGGCGGAGTTTATTGTGCTGAAAATAATGTTCTTCCCCTGGATAGGAATATTGTGGGCAGGTGCAATAATTATGTTTATAGGAATAACATTTGCAATTTACAAGAGAGCCGTCAAGGCTACCCAGGTTTAAGCATTTCATGCCATTGCCTGGGTTCAAGCTGTTGGGTTTGGGGTATCACATAGTTATTATGACTATTTTTGTGCTTTGCTAATTGAACATGAAAGCACAACACAAATTCACTATATCATTAGCCGGTTCCGGTAATGTTGGTAGTTTTCTGGCAGCTGAGCTGTTCAATGCGGGATGCACTATAAGGCAAATATTCAGCAGAACTCTTGATAACGCAAGAAAGCTTGCCTATAAAGTTCAGGCTGAACCTATTTCCGATATAGATTCCTTAGATGACAATATTGATCTTTTGATTGTAGCCTTGCCTGATAGGATTATACCGGAATTCTGTCAAGGCTTGAATAGTGTATTGTCAAAAAGGGAGGCAAGTAGTGAAGCTGGCGGTCACAATAAACCTTTACTGTGTGTCGCTTCTACGGCAGGATCTGTCAGTCTTAATGAATTCAGGTTTCCCTTACTTCTGAATGGTGTGCTTTATCCTCTGCAATCATTCACTATGTCAACGAAGCCCTTTGTTAAAGACATTCCTTTTTGTGTTGAAGCGGATGATGACCGGCTTAAAATATTCTTAAAGCAGATTGCGGCATTGATAAGTGAGGATGTTAGGGAAATTAACTCTGAACAAAGGTTGTCGTTGCATCTGGCTGCAGTATATTCCAGTAATTTCAGCAACCATCTTTTTGCAATTGCCCATAAAATAATTCGACATAGCAATCTTGATTTCAGTATATTGTGGCCTTTGATTAATGAAACGATAAATAGGCTTAGAGAGTTTGATCCTGAAGATGTTCAAACAGGTCCAGCCATTAGAAATGATATCCAAACAATTGAAAAACACCTTGAGCTTCTTGCAAACTTTGATGATGAATATATTAAAAGAATATATCAACTCATAAGCGAGAGCATTTATAATACTTCACAAAAAGAGGCGAGCGAAAGCTAATGGCCAATCAATAATTTATAACAACAAGATGTCAAATTACAAGGAAGATTTAAAAAATATAAAGACATTGATCTTTGACTATGATGGTGTGCTTACAGATGGTGTAGTGCTGATAACCAATACAGGTGATCAACTGCGGACGGGGCATGTTAAGGATGGTTATGCATTGCAGCTGGCTGTGAAGTCAGGTTTAAGAATTGTAGTAATTTCAGGCGGCTTTTCTGAGTCAGTAAAGCACAGATGTGCTGCTCTTAACCTGACAGATGTTTTCCTCGGAATTGAGAATAAGCTGGTGGCTTTCAATGAATATATTGAGAAGCATCAAATTGATCCTAAAGAGGTTCTTTACATGGGAGATGATATTCCTGATTTTGAAGTGATGAAAAGGGTTGGTGTTGCTGTTTGTCCTGCTGATGCTGCACAGGAGATAAAATCAATATCACGCTATATCTCGCACTTTGAAGGAGGTAAGGGATGTGTTAGAGACATTATTGAGCAAGTTCTTAAGATTCAGGGCAAGTGGATGAATGGGAATGCATATCATTGGTAGATAGAGGCCATGACAGACATTAAACGAAATATGATCAATGTGATAAGGAAAATTCCGGCTTTCCTTAGGCTAGTCAGGTGGCCAAACTTGCTTATCATTATAGCTATCCAGCTTGCCCTTTATTACTTTATCATAGAGCGAATATATACCACAGTTGGTATTCCAGCCTCTTTGTGTAATCTGAACCTTTTGTTGTTAATCATTGCAACCGTATTGGTAGCTGCTGCAGGATACATCATAAATGATTATTTTGACATTAGGGTTGATAGGATAAATAAGCCCCAATCAATGGTACTTGGTCGAATTATTGAGCGAAGGACAGGAATCGTCCTGCACCAGATTCTAAGTGCTATTGCCGTGTTGATAGGTTTTTATATTGCTTATCAAGTAGAATCATGGCGTTTAGGGCTCATATTTCCGATGATTATCATGTTGTTATGGCTCTATTCAGTTAAATACAAAAGAACGGTAATATGGGGAAACGTTGCTATTGCTGTTATGGCTGCATTGGTTATATTGCTGGTTTGGCTATTTGAATTCTTTATGCTCCTTAAACATCCTGATGATTTTATTACTGCAGCACCATATCTAGGATTAATAACGAGATATTTTGGATTCTTTGCATCATTTGCTTTCCTCTTGACCTTTATAAGAGAAATAATCAAGGATGCAGAAGATGTTGATGGTGATAAAACAACAGGTGCCGGAACTCTTGCTGTTCAAATGGGAATTGCTTTTTCAAAGAAAGTTGCACTCTTGACATCAGTGGTCACTGCATTATTTATGTTATATCTTGTTATTTCATTACTCATTAATGGAATGACAATTGCAGGTGCATATTTTGGCACGGTTGTGTTTCTGCCCTTGATTTATCTGACAATTAGTATTTTTAAGGCACATACCAAAAGTGACTTTCATTCAATTAGTGTTTTATTAAAAATAATCATGGTCGCCGGTATAATAGGACTACAGCCCTTGGCAATACTAATTTGATAAATAGAAAAATGATAGATCTGAATAGTTCAAGCTTCAACATCATACTTGCTTCTCAATCACCAAGAAGGCAGTTTCTTTTACATGAAACAGGGTTGGAGTTTGAAGTGTTGGTTAAGCCCACTGATGAGTTTTTTCCTCCTGATCTTAAAGCGCATGAGATTGCACTATATGTGAGTGAGCAAAAGGCTATGGCATTTGATTTTGAAGAATTGCCTCCAAATGCACTTTTAATAACTGCCGATACTATAGTTTGGCTTGAGGGTCAAATTATTGGAAAGCCAAAGGATTCAGTTGAAGCAAAGGAGATACTCACGAAGCTTTCCGGAAGAAACCACACGGTTTGTACCGGTATCTGTTTCAGAACCGCAAAGAATACCCATTCATTCCATGTGAATACGGAAGTATACTTTAGAAAACTGGATGAGCAGGAGATTGATTACTACATTGAACACTATAAACCGTTTGATAAAGCTGGTGCCTATGGTGTACAGGAGTGGATCGGCTATATTGGAGTGGAGCGAATTGATGGGTCATATTTTAACGTGATGGGGCTTCCCACACAGAGGGTCTATTTAGAACTAAAGAAATTCATTGAATTACATTAGAGCTTAAAAAAATGGAATATGGAAAGTAAACGTCCTTCGCAAAAAATATTGTCATGGTTTCTTCAAGGGATGCTATATCTGGCACCTGTTTCGTTAACCATATACATAATATTTATTTCTTTCCGTTTTGTTGATGGAATACTAACAGATATTATCAAGAGTATAGTAGGTTTCAGAATCCCCGGTCTTGGTATAGTTGTAATATTGCTTGGTATTACATTTATTGGATTTCTGGGCTCGTCATTGTTCTTTGGAAAGTATCTTAAGTTTTTTGATAAAATAATAAGCCAGGCACCGTTGGTTAAGGTGATCTATACCTCTATAAAGGACTTTATATCAGCTTTCGTTGGTAAAGATCGCCGTTTTACCGAGCCGGTGCTTGTTAAGGTAAATCGACAGTCAGATATAGAGAAGTTGGGATTTATCACTCACAAGGATCTTTCAATGCTAGGTATTCCAGAAAATAAGGTGGCTGTTTATTTACCACATTCATATAACTTCTCAGGTAATTTGTTCATAGTTCCTGTTGAAAATGTGACGGCAATTAATGCCGCTCCGGCTGAAGTGATGAAGTTTATTGTAACTGCTGGTGTTACTACTATTGATCAAAAAAGTGCGCATACAGATGTCTTACAAAATGAAGAAAAATTATAGTAATGGATAAAAGAAATAAGTTAATACTGGTTACTAATGATGATGGAATAAATGCGCCTGGGATAAGAGCATTAATAAAGTTTGTAAGTCAACTGGGTGATGTGTTGGTTGTTGCTCCTGATAAACCAATGTCGGCAACAGGGCATGCTGTAACAATAACTGCACCATTAAGGTTGACTAAAATTAAGGATGAGCCGGGTTATATGGAGTATTCATGCAATGGCACGCCGGCTGATTGTGTTAAATTAGGTCAGAAAGTAGTACTGGGTTATCCTCCTGATATGATCGTTTCGGGTATAAATCATGGCTCAAATGCTGCAATTAACATTGTTTATTCTGGAACGATGGCTGCAGTAATGGAAGGTGCCATTGAAAATATTCCTTCAGTTGGATTTTCGTTGACTGATTATTCACATAGTGCCAATTTCAGTCACTGTGAGCAGTTTGTTTTATCAATTGGAAGAAATATTCTTGATAAAGGCCTTCCTGCTTATACTTGTCTCAATGTCAATATTCCAGCATTGAATGGTTCTCCTATAAAAGGTATGAGAATTGTTAGGCAGGCACATGCTTATTGGGATGAGAATTATGAACACCGTAAAGATCCTCAGGATAGAGATTACTTTTGGCTTACAGGTAAATTTATTAGTCTGGATAATGGTGAAGATACTGATGAATG
>JAEYXG010000283.1 GCA_023428585.1 Bacteroidota bacterium | reverse complement strand
CTTGCGGATAGGCAGTTGCCTGCACTATCAGCACCGGAGTGAGCTTTCCTTCATCAACGAGCTTTTTCGCCTCGCCCTCAACAGGTCCATGAGCATCCTGAATGGAAAATACATCGTATTTGTCGTAAGCAGGGTGCCATAGTTGTCCCTGTCCAATCTCCCATTCCTTGGTATCGCGTCTTCCCTGCCTATCCCATCCATTAAGCATGCCGTTGTAGAACAGTATTACCACGTATGCAAAGGAGAGCACTGCTACTATGAGCCAGGTGCGCAGTCCTGCACCAAACAAGTTTCTGAACGCTAATTTGAATGCTATCATTTTACAGGGCTTTAATGTGTTCCACTATCTTTTCATCGCCAACTATCCTGCCATCAGCAAGGTTAACAATCCTGTCAAGGTACTTCATAACTTTCTCATCATGAGTCGCAAAAATAAAGGTGACATTAAGCTCTTCATTCAGCTTTTTCATTGTCTGTAATATATGGTGCGAGTTTTTAGAATCCAGATTGGCAGTTGGCTCATCTGCCAGTACTATCTTTGGTTTCTTAACCATTGCACGTGCAATGGCCACCCGCTGACTTTCACCTCCCGATAGCATGGATGGTTTGGATTTCATTTTATCAGTCAAGCCAACCCATTCCAGTGCCTCCATAACTGCCTTATGTCTTTCGGCCGAGCTCAGTTTCTGCAGAAGCAAGGCAAACTCAACATTCTCGTAAACAGTGTATACCGGTAATAGATTATAGGTCTGGAATATGAACCCGATGTAATTGCTGCGCAATAATGCCGACTGTTTATGCGACAAATCATTGATCGACTGACCCATTACAACGGCTGTGCCTGATGAAGGAGTATCCAGCGAGCCTATAATATTCAGCAGTGTCGTCTTGCCCGATCCGCTAGGTCCTACCAAGCCGGCAAACTCACCTTCTCCAAATTCAATGGTTATATCGCTTAGGGCGGTGAATTGCCCTTTCCCAACCGGGAAATGCTTTGTTAGATTATTAATACTGATTATGGCAGAGTTTTCCATGTGTGTTCTGTTTTCTATATTTTACGCTAATCAATGATTATAAACCAGCATGATTTGTATTCCCTTCCCACCCATCAGGTTATTGCTGTCGCGGGACAGGGGTAGCCGATTGATCTCAGGATTCAAGTATACCATGCTGTACAAAGTTATTTTGTTAAACTGTTTCTTCCAGCTTAGGAAATTATAGAATGATTTACTAAGCCATTCATAATATACTATGGCATTAAGGTTATCCGACAAGCCGAAGGGATAGGATATTGAGGTACCAGTGAAATTTACCGGCGAATCAAATTCAAAAGGCTTTATATCCTGACTTATCACCAAGTGTTCCATCACCACATTCAAACCGTTTCCAATACCAAAGGTATAATCTGCCCCTAAATTGAACAAGTGTTGATTGGTAAATATATCCAGATCCTTTGCCTTATGTGTCCAGGTAGTCTCAAACCATAGGCCCAGCACAACATCCCACTTGCCATCCAGCCCTATACGCTCTTCAGGTATTTTATTGTAACCTCTCCATTGATCCTGCTCAAGTAGTTCACCTAATTGCCTACTGTCGGCAGTGCGATGATGATAAGTCAGCCCCATCTCCCCTTTAGGCACCGGTATTTGAATACGTCCTCCAATTTCAGGTATTTCCTTGTTTGTTTGTACCATTTCCCAAACGGAAGGTTCTTCATTACCATACAATCCCCAAATCCATACATTCATGTTATTGAGTAAATAATACCTACCGAGCAATCCCCAGACGCCATCTGTAAATTGAAGAGGATCACGCGGATCAATGCGATCAAACCACATCAGCGGCCGAAGTATGGAAGCCGAACCAAAGTTTAACTTCTGAAGCCCAAGTCTGAGCTCAAACTGCTCACCCGACCATCGTATCCACCCTCGATACAATTTAACTGCACCATCTAAATTATTACTGGTAAAGGGATCAAAACCCCCGGCACCATTTATATTGAGCGACATTTCGAAATCAAGCATTGTACTCCCGGGCAGATTTATAAAATAGTTGAGCTGAGGCAGGTATCGCCCACCTAGCCATATCGGCAAATCGTTTCCATGATTGTAAAGCGCCCAAATTGAAAGCTGTCCTTGAAAAGTGACACTGTCAGCATTGGATTTTGTTGCACCAACTGTATCATTAAGAGTTAAAGGGAACCCCTCATCCTGAAGTGATGTTAAAAACAAAGGTGATCTTTCCATTTCCATGGAGAAAAGCGGGACTCTAAAAAGTCCCATTAACAAGAAGGTCCCTATGACAAGCAACAGTTTCACTAAAGAATTTTCTTCTTTTTAAACCATATGAAAATTAGCAGGCAAACCAGCGCCATAAAAAGCAATACCCACAAGTATCCCAACGTCCAAGTAAGTTCAGGCATATAATGAAAGTTCATGCCATAAACTCCAACGATGAAGGTCAAAGGTAGAAAGAATGCTGAGAAGATGGTTAGAAGCTTCATAACATCATTACTTTTCTTTGCGGTAATTCCCATATGAGTATTCAGTAGGTTATTTGCATCTTCCACCGCTTCATCATAGATCAGTACCAGCCTGAACAGCTTGTCCTTGATATCCTGTAACGCAGGTATCGACTCCTTCTCAACTGACAGTTTATTGACTACTTCCGAGGTGATCTGTAACAGCTTTTTTATTATGCGTGTCTGAGATTTTTGGAAGTAAAGGTCCTCCAATGATATTTTCGCATAATCCTTCAGGAAAATTACCTTCTCCAATTCATCAATCCTATTGCTGTGCCATTCTGACGGTTCCACAAAAGACTCAACCATCCCGTCAATTATTTTCAACATCAACTGGTCAACACTGGCAAACTCATCTTCCGCCAACTCAAGAAATTCGAATTTCTCCCTATGGACAGTAATAATCTTTTTATCGCTATAGAAAAAGGCTATTTTATTTGATAGCTCACTTACTGTAGACCTTTTATCAGTCTTTTTCCCTGTATAAGCTCTAAGGATGACGAAATTATAATGCTCTATCTTTTCAATCTTTGGTAAATGTCCATGTTCCAGGCTGTCAAGCACTTGAAAATAATCAAGATTATTTTCAAGTGCTATTTCCTCCAGTTGATCTTTGTGGGGATTGAGTATATCAATCCAAGTAAACCTGGAATAGGTTTTTTCTTTGGGTTTTCCCATTACATGGAATTAAGAGGTTAAAGTTAGCAACTAAATACGGAACTTTTTCACTTGTAGATGGTTAAACTTTAAAGCAACTTGATTTACAGCCACTTCTGATTTATTGTTAACAATAATGTCTAAATATTATGAAACGATACCTAATCGAAGTCCCACATGGTGCTGATAAAAAATCATGTGATCAGGCAATACAGATTTTCCTGCAAACCGGCTCTCATTTCCTTACTCATGCCGACTGGGGATGTTATGATGGCGAGCACAAGGCCTGGATTACCGTAGATGTTGAAAATAAGGAGGAGGCTCGTCTCATCCTGCCTTCTCTTTTCCGCCAGACAGCAAAGATTACCGAACTTACCAACTTTACGACGGAAGAATTCCTCAAAGCCGATGAAATTCACACCGGTTAAGTACATTCAATCTCTTTATCAACAGCAGCCAGAGCAATCGGGATGATCTGTCTTTGAGCAGTGACTGCACGCTTCCGGAAGAATATTCTCTACAGGCAAACCTGCAGCTTTCCATGCTTTTATACCGCCGTCAATATTATAAGCTTCAGGTATTCCGTTCCGCTTGAACAGATTCACCGCTTTTGCACTTCGCTCTCCTTTTTCACTGATCACAAAAATCGGTTTATTGTGAGGCACATGCTCAAGCAAATCCAAGATACCTGAAAGGGGGTAATTCAATACCCCTGCAACCGGTAAATATTCAAACGAATATTCTCCAACTTCACGTACATCGATTATAATAGCCTCCTGTTTTTCAACTTTCTCAAGGGCAGTTTGTGGAGTAACATGCTTTATCCCTTCTATGTGAAAACTCTGTAAAGTTGGTTTGTCAGTAGTGTTCATTTTCCAGTGTTTTTGTGCAGTATTAATGTCCCTGCATTTCAGTGTTTCTATACTTCAGCGTTTAAAAGCCCTAGTGCTCCATAACCATGGTACATCCGCATTTAAGCCTAATGTCCATTGACGATTATCTCCGGCAAAGATAAATATTTCGCAATTGTACGAAATATTTATGGCAACATGTTATCAAGTGAATAAAAAGATTACTTTTGTTTCGTAAAATAACGAAATGAAGCCTGTGCAAAAGAAAGAAAAATACTATACTGACAATCAGGAAAAGATAGCCCTCTACGGCAAAGCACTAGCCAATCCGGTTCGTGTATATATTCTTGATCTGCTGGCAAACAATCTCGACAAATGCTGTTATAGTGGAGATATGGCTGAGGATCTGCCCATTGCCCGTTCCACCCTATCAGAGCATCTGAAGGAACTTAAAAAAGCAGGACTCATACAGGGTGAGATTAATCCGCCCTATATTAAATATTGTATTAACCGGCAGAAGTGGGAAGAAGCCAAAAGCTTGTTCGCTGTTTTCTTTAACAGATAGTATCATGGAATTTAGAAAAGAAGTAAAAATCCTTTTATGGATTGTAGTTGTATTTTTGGGTGTTTTCTTCATGCCCATAGAGAGTCGCGTGTTCAACACGGCCATTGATGCCACACTTGATCTAAGCAGGTGGTATGCCCGTGAACATGTAGTGATGTGCCTGCTACCAGCATTTCTGATTGCAGGAGTAATATCGGTATTTGTAAGTCAGGGATCCGTTATCAAGTATTTTGGCGCCAATGCCAAAAAGTGGATAGCATATACAGTAGCTTCACTTTCAGGTGCTATTCTAGCAGTATGTTCATGTACAATCCTCCCATTGTTCTCCAGTATCCACAAGAGGGGTGCCGGTTTAGGACCAGCCATTGCTTTTCTTTATTCAGGTCCTGCCATAAATATTCTGGCAATTATCCTTACTGCCCGCATTCTGGGTCTTGAAATGGGCTTAGCCCGAGCTATCGGTGCTGTATTGTTCAGCATTATCATTGGCTCTATAATGTCAATAATCTATAGGAAAGAGGAGAAGATAAAAGCAGCCGAGCAGATGAATTTCCCCGATGTTCCAGCTGAGCGACCATTATGGCAGACTTCCCTTCATTTCTTCACGTTAGTGCTGATATTAGTCTTTGCCAACTGGGGCAAACCTGTCTCCGGCGACAACTCCAGTCTGTGGTTTTATCTCTGGGCTTATAAGTGGTATATTACCGGAGCACTAGGTCTGGTTCTTGTTTATTCGATGATTCATATCCTCAAGCTCAAAGGTTGGCATGTGCTTTTAGGCGCTGTTGTCACAGGAATAGCAGCCTTCTTTACAGGCAGTCCAATGATTACCATGGTAGTCGGAATCACTGCAGTGAGTGTAATTTCATTGTTCGATAAGTCAGATAACTACGAAAACAGGGAATGGATAATTTCCAGTTGGGGCTTTGCCAAACAGATCATTCCTTTACTGGCCATCGGGGTAGTAATTGCAGGTTTTCTACTTGGCTCCACGCATGATGACACAGCCATTGCAGGGGTAATTCCCAATGCATGGATAGCCTGGGCAGTTGGAGGTAATTCAGTATTGTCAAATGT
>JAEYXG010000244.1 GCA_023428585.1 Bacteroidota bacterium | reverse complement strand
ATTATTACCGGAAGTTGCGATACAACTAATAATGTATTCTAATAAAAAGGGAACCTGCCGGTTCCCTTTTTTAATTTGGTTGCTTAAACCGACAAAAGGAACAATGACAACTAAAATTACTACTTTTGCACAAAGAATTTTAAAAACTTTAAATACAGTGCAATGAAAAAGGATAAGCAGGTATTCGACCTGATTAAAGAAGAAAAGGAACGCCAGATGCTGGGCCTTGAATTGATTGCTTCAGAGAACTTCGTTAGTCAACAGGTTCTTGATGCCATGGGTTCTGTACTCACTAATAAATATGCTGAAGGTTATCCCGGCAAACGGTATTATGGAGGTTGCCAGATTGTTGATCAAACTGAAATGCTGGCCATTGAACGTGCAAAAGCACTCTTTGGTGCTGAGTATGCCAATGTTCAACCACATTCAGGTGCACAGGCCAATATGGCGGTGCTTATGTCGGTTCTGAAACCGGGCGATACATTCATGGGCCTAAACCTTGCTCATGGTGGTCATCTTTCACATGGTTCTCCCGTTAATTCCTCAGGTATCCTTTATAATGTTGTAGCTTATGGTGTGGAAGAAGAAACCGGTACCATAAACTACGATAAGATGGAGACTGTTGCTCTTGAACATAAACCTAAGCTCATTATTGCCGGAGCAAGCGCCTATTCACGTGACTGGGATTTCAAACGTATGCGTGCTATAGCTGATAAAATTGGTGCTATCCTTATGGCTGATATAGCACATCCGGCTGCCCTTATTGCACGTGGTTTGCTCAATGACCCCGTTCCTCATTGCCATATAATTACTACAACAACCCATAAAACACTTAGAGGTCCCCGTGGAGGCATGATTCTTATGGGTAAGGATTTTGAAAATCCATGGGGTATAAAAACTCCTAAAGGTGAAACCAAATTAATGTCAGCTCTGCTTGACTCATCCGTTTTCCCGGGTGTTCAAGGAGGTCCTCTGGAACATGTTATCGCCTCCAAGGCTGTTGCTTTCGGCGAAGCCCTCTCCGATGAATTTATGGAGTATATCATACAGGTGAAGAAAAATGCCCAGATTATGTCAAAGGCATTTGTTGATAAGGGCTACCATGTAATATCAGGTGGAACCGACAATCACCTGATGCTTATAGACCTCCGCTCCAAGTTCCCCGAACTCACCGGTAAAGTTGCTGAAAATACTCTTGTGAAAGCTGACATCACTATCAATAAGAACATGGTTCCTTTTGATAGCCGTTCTCCTTTTACTACCTCCGGTATCCGTGTTGGTACTCCTGCAATCACAACCCGTGGCTTGAAGGAAACTGAAATGGAATACGTGGTTGATATGATTGACGAAGTACTGAGCAATATAGAAAATCAAACTGTTATTGATGCAGTAAGAGCTCGTGTGAATGACCTTATGGAAGGCTTCCCTCTATTTGCCTGGTAGGCTGTAATCCAAGGTCATTGGATAAAGATAAATGTTAACAAAAAGAAAGATGGGAAATTCCCATCTTTCTTTTTGTGCTCTGATCAGTTAGCCGGCTTCATCTCCCGGTCAATTTAACCGATCAATGTCACCTTCTCAATACTCGTATTGGCTGAAAATCACTACTGATACAGGTCCTAGAGTCCATGGTTCATTATTCTGCCGCTGTGTTCTGTAACATTCCACCCCTGTCACAAGCAGGTCATATTGCAGGTACTCATTTTCAACAGGAGGTCTGTCTTTTAAACAATGGGTATCAACCTGTATTGAGGGATCAAAATGTGATGCTACCATTCGTAGGTATTGATTTGAATCCTCATCTATACAGATGATTAAAACTTTCTTCACTTCCTTGAAACCATAATCTATAACCAATGCAACATCACGCTTCACGTTCTCAAAAAAGTAACGGGCCTTCCCCCCTGTTTTATCAGAACCCAGCAAAGGTTGCGAACTTCCTACCACTAGCAGATTAAACTTGCCACGGTTGGCCGTACGTGTAATTTCCTGCGTTACAGCTTGCGTTGTACGATACTCAGTGCTTACTTCAAGCCCTTTTTGGGCTGCAATTTCATTGATTCGCCTAAATGCCTCCTCCTCAAATTGATTGGCACTTTCCTTTGATATTTCAGTGTTTGGAGTAAGATGCAATGCTGTGATCTTGAGGTGATTCCTGCCTTTTGAAAATAGTTGCGATACCAGAGTCAATAAACGGGCCCCTGAATGTGGCGGGCCAAAAGAGATCAGCACTTTGAATATGCCACTTGCAATAACCTGCGCTTCCTGTGTACGGAATAAATAATTTATGAATGACATTGCAGGACCGGTCATGAATGTTGTAATCAGAGCCATCAGAACCAGCATGGTAAATATTTCCGGCGAAAGTACCCCTATGTCATAGCCTATATTCAGGGCTACAAGTTCTATCAAACCTCGGGTATTCATCAAAGCACCAATTGTAAGGCTGTTCTTCCATGATTGACCGGTAATACGGGCTGCAATGGCACTTCCAAGGAACTTACCTGTTACGGCCACTGCTATAACCAGCAGGGCTATTCCCCAAAGACTACTATCGTTGAGTAATCCTATTTCCGTTCGTAAACCGGTATATACAAAAAACAAAGGCAATAAAAGCACCAGACTCACATCCTCCATCTTCTCCGACATGATCCTCTTGAACTTCACGTTGTCGGGCATTATCACTCCTGCCATGAAAGCGCCAAAAAGAGCATGTATTCCAATGCTCTCGGTAATAAATGCCGATAGTAACATCACACCAAAAACCGCTGCAACAACCGTTTTGCTCACCGTTTCCTGTACTGTATATTTTGATGCTATTTTCACCAGTAATGGCCTTATGACAAACAGCATCATTCCAATAAAGACGAGTGAGAGAACAATGGTGATCAACGCTCCCATTATTGCTGATGCATTGGCAATTGCCACTACTACTGCAAGTATGCCCCATGCTGTTATATCATTGATGGCAGCACTGGTAATTACCATCGTGCCCAAGGATGACCTTGATATACCCCGCTCCTGTACTATCCTTGCAAGCACAGGGAAGGCAGTAATGCTCATAGCAATACCCATGAATAATGCGAAACTTAAAAAACCGGCACCCATAGGAGCAAACCGCACATATAAGAAATATGCTAACACCACTCCCATCAGATAGGGTACAATAATGCTGTTGTTACTTATGAATAACGCTGATTTTGCCCGTTGCCTTATTACTCCCATATCCAGTTCCATGCCAATTATGAACATGAAAAGTATCAATCCAATCTGACTTAGAAACTCCAAATTCGACAGAGACTCTGCCGGGAAAATAAAGGCTGACACCTCGGGGAAAAACAGCCCTAGAAGAGATGGCCCAAGCATAATTCCGGCAACTATTTCTCCAATAACTGTTGGCTGTCCTATTAGCGACATTACCCAGCCTAATCCCCGTGAGAAAATAATAATAACAAGTATCTGTAAAATCAGGATAGAGAGAGAATGTTCAAAATTCAATGCACTGCTCAGGTCGAAGCTTCTTATTCCATTCGTTATCTGCTCACCGCCCGATATACCCTTATAATGCTCCAGTGCTTTTCCTGCATCAAATACCAAATACAAAGCCATTCCTACTGCTGCCAATATGAGCAGATTAATCAATTGTCGCAGGAGTCTTTTCTTTGGGATAATCATACTTCTCTATACCCACTATTCTTTTTCAAAGCCTTTGAGCACTTCATTAACCTCATCCTCAGTCGATGTAAGCTTGTTCTTGCAGAATTGCAGCAACTGCGCAGCCCGTTTTACCTTGGCCGACAATTCATCAACGCTGATAGAGGCATCCTCCATTTCACCAACTATCGTCTCCAACTCAGTAATAGCCTCTGTGTACGTTAAATTCTTACTAATATCTTTCATATTTACTCCCTTTCCTGGTTCTTCTGTTTTACTTTAACTTCCTCAACCCTACCGGCAATATTCCAATTATACATTTCAACATCCATTTCCCTTCCCGGCTTAACATCATCAAATGCTTCAGGCACTTTACCTGCAATTCTTACTATAGCATAGCCACGCTTCATTACATTGTCAGGATTGAGTAAATGTAACCTGTTTCCTTTATCACTGAGATGCTGCTTGTGCAATGACACTGCATGTCGGGCTTTTATTAACAGCAATCGTCTTTGGTTGTTCAGCCAAGTGTTTTCCTTCCCTAGTATCCTTGCAGGATTTGAGGATACTGACAAGGCAAGCTTATTAAGCTCTATCTGCCGTTTGTGTATCTTATAGGATGTACCAAGTGTAAACTTTTCAGCAACCAACTTCAGTGCATACCTCTGCTCTATCAGATAAGCCATTGATAAGCCTGTCATTCTTTCTCCATAGTTCTGCAAAAGGTTCTTTCCATTTTCCAGTATGTCCTTCCACCACCTTTTCATATCCATTTGAAGATTTCCAAGTCGTTTATCCTGTTCATAAAATCCCGAAAGGATAAAATGTGCCACATCTGTAGGGGTGATTTTATTAGCACAAGCCACCATTTCAACTACTGTTTCATTGGTGGAGTGTCCAATGCCTGTTATTACCGGAATAGGAAACATGGCTACTTCACGGGCCAGTTCTACATGATCATAACAGCTTAATCCAACATCGTCTCCTCCGCCTCTTACTATTACTGTCGCATCAAACTTCGTTACCATCTGTTTAATGACACGAAGCTGTTTGATGATTGATTCAACGGCTCCCTTTCCCTGCAATACCGCGGGGAATAGTTCACTAATTACTCTATAACCGGGTTTGTTGTCTTTGAGTGTAACCATCAAATCATTGTAGCCTTTGCTCGAAGCTACTGATATGATTGCCACTCTCTTCAGTAGAACAGGCAATGGCAACTGCCTGTTTCTTTCAAAAATACCCTCGTTCTTAAGCGTCAAAATGGAGTTCATTTTATCACGCGCCATTTCACCAAGCGTGAAAAGTGGCTCTATGTCAATGATCTGCAACGATAAACCGTATGTAGAAGAGAATTTGATATAGGCATAAAAGAGAATATTAAGCCCCTCTCTGAAAGTCTCCCGGGTAACTTCTTCGAACTTACGGATGATGTAAAAGAGATCGTCTTTCCAGATGATGGCTTTAAGTTGTGCCTTCACCTTCCCATCACTCTTCTCCACCATCAAAGGAAAACAGTGCCCGCTTGTAGGGTAAAGGTTAAGCGCTGATATTTCAGCCTTTATCCAATAAGGGGTGTTATAGTATTTCTCAAACATCCGGGTGATACTTTCAGTAATTTCTGAAAGGGCATATACACGACGG
>JAEYXG010000238.1 GCA_023428585.1 Bacteroidota bacterium | reverse complement strand
ATTCCATGGTGGAGTAGTTCCCATTCAGTATCCTGTTAATGAAGGTATCGGCTTCAATGCAATCATTGATGTTCTGCAGCAGAAAATGTTAAAGTATCCTGCTAATGGAGGAAAGGCAGAAGTGCTTGATATTCCCGACAATGAAAAGGATAAAGCTGCTGAAATGCACGCCGCACTTATTGAAGCCGCCGCAGAAAATGATGAAGCCTTAATGGAAAAATTCTTTGAAGTTGGCACATTGACTGAGGAGGAGATGATCCAGGGATTAAAGCTTGGAATCATGAAACGTGGCATGTTCCCGGTTATGTGTATTGGTGGCAAACCAAATATTGGTGTTGATCGTTTGCTTGATTTTATCATAAGCTATTTGCCTGCTCCAAATGAAATGCCGGGTCGCAAGAATAATAATGGTAAAGATCTTAATTGCAATCCCGCTGACCCAACTTCATTATTCATCTTTAAAACTTCCATTGAAGAGCACTTGGGTGAAATATCATACTTTAAAGTTTATGGTGGTGAGGTAACTGAAGCCATGGATCTTGTTAATGGCAGCAACAGCTCAAAAGAACGTATACCCCAGCTATTTGCCGTTGCAGGTAAGAAACGTGAAAAACTCGAGAAAGCTGTTGCCGGTGATATTGCTGCAACTATAAAATTAAAAAACAGCCGTACAAATACTACGCTTAACGGTCCTAAAAATGCAGGGGATGTAATTGAACCCATTGAGTTCCCATCACCACGTATCAGTATGGCCCTCAAAGCAAAAAACCAGTCGGATGATGAGAAACTTGGTGCTGCTTTGACTGAACTTCAGAAAGTTGACCCAACCATTACTGTAGAATATTCCAAAGAATTGAAACAGATCATTATGCGCGGTCAGGGTGAATTACACCTCAACATTGCAAAATGGCAGTTGGAGAATATTGAGAAGATCATGATTGAATTCTATGCACCTCGTATTCCTTACCGTGAAACAATCACCAAGTCTGCCAAGGCTATGTACCGTCATAAAAAACAGTCAGGTGGTTCTGGTCAGTTCGGTGAAGTGCATATGCTTATTCAACCATATACTGACGATATGACTCCTCAAAAGGAATTCCCAATTCGTGGTACTGAAGAGCATCAATTGTGATGGGGTGGTAAACTTGTATTCAATAACTGTATCGTAGGTGGTTCCATTGATGCCCGTTTTATGCCGGCAATCCTGAAGGGAATCATGGAAAAAATGGAAGAAGGCCCACTTACCGGTTCTTATGCACGTGATATCGTTGTGAATGTTTACGATGGTAAAATGCACCCGGTTGACTCAAACGAATTGGCATTTAAACTTGCCGGCCGTAATGCCTTTAAAGAAGCTTTCAAGAATGCTGGTCCTAAGATTCTTGAACCTATTTATGATGTGGAAGTTATTGTTCCGGCTGACCGAATGGGCGACATTATGACAGACCTTCAAGGCCGCCGTGCTGTGATCATGGGCATGGACAGTGAAGGCAATTACCAGAAAATAAAAGCTAAGGTTCCTTTGGCAGAAATGAACAGGTATTCAACTGCACTCAGTTCATTGACCAGTGGTAGCGGTGCATACTCACTCAAATTTGCAGAGTATTCACAGGTTCCTGGAGATGTTCAGACTGCCCTGCTGAAAGCTTACGAAGAACAGGAGAAGGAAGAAGAATAGATTTTATTTGTTTTCCTTACTGCTTTATAAAAAGAAAGAACCTGCAAGATTTGCAGGTTCTTTCTTTTTATTCTTTACTTCCATGTAATTGTTGCCACTGATCGCGCAGGCAACGTGTAATACATGTATTTCTTATCCTGTTTGATGGTAAAGACCTTTGCTTCAAGGTTTGTGTTCAAAGCAACGAGTACTTTGCTGCCATCAGTATTCTGAAAACTCACGGCATCAAAGTTTCCAAGCCCTGAAGCCAGTTTTGTATTGATTCTAACCGCTCCAGGCCTGATGAATTTAGCGAAATGTGCAATCGCATAATATTCAACGTTTCTGGTCACAACACCCGAACCTGAATTTATTGTTACAACTCCTCTACAATCACCACAACCGTTATTTTGTGGTCCATCATTCTCATCCAAAGCAAGATTCCAAAGAAGAGCATTCTTCGACCAGTTTCGTGCAGTACCTATAAATATGTTCTGCATATTCCATATTAAATTGTCAGAAAAGTCTGTTGCCCAATCACCTCCCGATATCTCAGTAAAATACAAACCTTTATCCGGATGTGCATTATGTACCGTGGTCATGGCACTTACCTGCCCCCCGTAGGCATGAAAAGCGGAACCTGCAATATATTGCTTGGCATCGGGATCATTAAGAATTGTGATAGGATATTCAGGATGATCCCAATTGTGATCATAAAGGATGATCTTGGTATCCAGACCTGCCTGTACGAAAGCAGGGCCTAAATGGTCCTTTATAAAGCTGAGTTGGGCTGATGCCGGCATATCCAAACATGGATATGCTGCAGTGGAATATAATGGCTCATTTTGTGGAGTAATCGCATCTATTTTTATGCCCTTCAGGCTCATACCCTGTATGTATTTTACAAAATACGCAGCATAAGTAGCATAGCAGTCGGTTCTAAGACTTCCTCCAACCATACTCTTGCTGGTCTTCATCCATGCCGGTGGACTCCACGGAGATCCCATGAATGTCATATCAGGATAAACTTCAGCAATTTCTTTTGCAACAGGAATTACATCAAGTGTATCCTGGCTCAGGGAGAAATGCTGAAGATCAAAGTCAGTCTCATTGGTAGGAATATCATTATAGCTGAAATTGGAGAGTGAAAAGTCGGAAGCCCCCATGGTTAATCTGAGGTATGAAATTCCAATTCCGGTAGCAGGATCAAACAATTCACGCAGCAAAGTACCACGTGCACCACTGCTCATCTTCCTATTCATCAAATAAGCAGATGAACCTGTCAAGGCGGCACCATATCCTTCAATTGTCTGATAGGTAATAGCTGTATCAACTGTTACAATAGGCCATGAAGTAGGAGCTGAAGCTTTGATTGACAAATTGGCTTCCTTGCTGAAAAGCTTAATCTGATCCCCTCTTGTCAGATATACTTGAGCAACAACGGTATCCTCAGGAACCGGCGGCTCATCGGGAGGCGTATTATCTTTACCTTCACATCCTGAAAATGTTATTAGTGTAAGGATTAGAATGAACATTAATCGGGATGCCGCAAATTGCGCAGTTGCTTGAAGTAATTTCATTGTGCTCATTATTAAGTGATTCCTGAATGTTAATATTCCATTGTAAAGAACAAAAATAAATAGGGAAAGGTTATAAAAACAGATTTATCTGAAAATAACCTTTCCTCTATTCAATAACTATCTACTCTATCTGGTGTATCTCCGCTTTGGCTTAATACCCGGGATTCTGCTCAAGGTTTCCGTTATTATCGAGCTCTGATTGTGGTATTGGCCATAAAAGCTTATTTTCATTAACCTGATACCCAAGTGATTCGCCATCAGGGCCTTTAACATTGCTCATAACTTCCAGTGCCCTGCCGGTTCTCTTCAGATCAAACCACCTGTGTCCCTCAAAAGCCAGCTCCAGCCGTCTCTCTTTTTCAATAGCCAAACGCATAGCCTCCTGGGTTGAAGCAGGTGTACCCGGCAAGTCAACACGTGATCTTATTTGATCTACCAAATCCTTAGCCCCTGAAACATCACCCTTTTCATTTAGAGCCTCAGCTTTCAATAGAATTATGTCTGCCAACCGGAGGAAGATATAGTTCTGAGGACTGGGGCTGGAAATATTCCTGTATTTATTGCCAAACGGGAAATGCTCCTGTGGCCAGTAAGGATCACCCCACTTTCCTGAAACATCCTGGAATTCAATGCTTGAGTTCTTTCTAATTACATCTCCTTCTGAATCAAAGGCTGCAACCAGATCATGTGAAGGGGTGTTGAACTTTTTCCAATCGGTTCCCCTGAACATACTTGCACCCCAGTTACCTGATGAGGAAGTACCCTCATAGTTGATCTCAAAGATTGCTTCCGATGAATTCTCGTTTTCATTGTTCCACAGCATATCGTATTCCGGCACAAGGCTATAGGGGCCATTGATCACCGCATCACAATATTGGATTACCTTGTCATAATCATGTGGAACTTTGGTTGCATAAACCTTAGCCAACATTGCATTTACTACTCCCTTGGTAACATATCCCTTGTCTACGGCTGTTGTAGGAACATTATTCAAGGCATACTCCAAATCCTTTACTATAAGGTTATATACCTCCTCTTGCGTTGATCTCGCCGGAAACATCTGATAATAAATTATCGGCAGTAATTCAGCACTAACGGTAGTTACCTCTTTCAACTGTAACGGCACATCACCCCACAGCTGAACGAGTTGGAAATAATGAAATGCTCTTATAAAGGATGCTTCACCCTTAATCTCCGCTTTCCGCTGTTCAGTGAAACCCGGTTCATTGATTTCAAATACATTATTGATGATTATATTTGCCCGACCAATGGTACCATAAAGGTAAGCCCAGTCACGACTGACATTTGAATTGGTAGCATCAATACGCATTTCATCAATTTGAAAGTTTGCCGGGTTATCTGCACCTGCATAGGCATCGTCTGATTGGGCATCTGCATTTACAAAGTAATCCAACTCCCAGTATTCATTCCTGAAATCACTGTATACTCCACCCAATGCTGCTTCAAACTGAGCTGCCGTTTCATATATTACCGTATCATTCACATCTCCTTTGTCAACGACAACCGGTTGTGATTGTGGATCAATATCCAAAAAGTCTTCACAAGCATAAAATGGCACCAGCCACAATGCTATTAATAGGATTTTAATATATCGTTTCATCTTCTTCAGCTTTTTAGAATTGTACATTTAAACCAACTATTATCGTCCTTGATTGTGGATAGGTTCCATAATCAAATCCCGTCTCAATTGCATTATTGCCGTACTGACTAACCTCAGGATCAAATCCACTGTAATTTGTGAATGTTAGAAGATTCTGGCCTGTTACATAGAGTGAGAGGAGCTTGAACACTTTATGGTTTTCAAGTAGCCTATATGAAAGGGTAATTGATTTCAACCTCAAATAGGAACCGTCCTCAACAAATCTGGATGAATTCCTCACATTACTGGTATTCCCGTTACCTATGGCCCTTGGAATATCTGTAATGGTATTGGTAGGTGTCCACCTTCTCAGAACATCTATCGACTGGTTCTTGCTGTCGAACATACCTTCCAGGTCAATCCTGGTTGAGTTGAACACGTCATTGCCATAACTACCCTGGAAGAAGAAACTGAAATCAAATTTCTTGTAATTGAATGAGTTGGTAACTCCAAAATAGAAGTCGGGCATACCTGAGCCAATTATGGTACGATCACCCGGATCAAGTATTCCATTTTCGTTATTGTCCTTATAGATGATATCGCCGGTTTCAGGATCCACTCCTTCTGATATATAACCATAGAAAGTACCCAAACCAACCCCTTCCCTCAGAATTACGCCATACTCGTTATTGCTGTAGACATGACCAAAGGAGTAGACCTTGGTATAATCAAGGGAGAGCACCTCATTTTTATTGAATGACATATTAAGATCAGTGTTCCATTTAAGGGTTTTAACAGTGTTAATGGAATTTATGCTGAATTCCAATCCTCTGTTCTCAATTTCACCGGCATTGGTATTGATCGTGTTTATTGGCAAGGAGGAAGTTAACTTAACAGGAAGAATAACATCGTGTGTATTCTTCTTATAGATATCAAGGGCTAAAACCAACCTTCCGCTGAATGTTGTCAGGTCAATTCCAAGATTCAACTGTTCAGTGGTTTCCCATTTAAGATCAGGATTACCATATGAGGTATTGCTGATTGAGGGACCTGAAGCAGGATTTGTCGGCGGCCTTCTATTGAACGTAACGCCACCTATATTGGAGTAATTATTAATACCCTCTACATTTCCGACAATACCCCAGCCGGCCCGTAGTTTCAAATCATCAATAAAATTGATGTTTTCCATGAATTTCTCGGAGGAAATTCGCCATGCTACGGAAGCTGAAGGCATATTACCCCATGGATTTGATAATTTTGATGTACCATCCCTTCTATAGTTTGCCAGGAAATAGTATTTACCGGCATAGTTATAGGTTATACGGCCCATGAAGGAAGCCATTGACCATTCCTGAATATCAGTACTTGCTGTTCCTATTACGTTTGCAGCATTAATGGTCTGTACACCATAATCAGCATTATAGTCAGTACCTTCCATATATGAACCATCGCTTCTGAACCTTTCAGCACTTGTACCTCCCATTATGGTAAAATTATGTTCGCCGAAAGAACGGACATAATCTATGGTATTATCCAATACCCACCTGCTCGACAATGATCTGTCGGCCCGGCCAATTCCATGTTGCTGTCTGCCATATACTGTTCTGATTGGATCCAGGTAATAATCCCACACATGTGTGTTTATCTCCACACCAAATCTTGGCCTGTAGTACAATCCTTCTATTATCCTTATCTCTGCACCCATGTTACCCGCCACCTGACGGTCAATGTTCTTCTGATCGGGGCCTTCCATATAGGCTACCGGATTCTCCCATGATGGTTGAAAAGGATTGGGATCAAACCATCCAACCTGATTGGGATCATCACTATATATATTCAGGAATGGTGGTGTGT
>JAEYXG010000230.1 GCA_023428585.1 Bacteroidota bacterium | reverse complement strand
CCCTTGGGACTACCAACGATCTTTACAACCTTGGAGTCGACAATTATTACCTTTGGGTAAATGAACAGAGTGGTTGTTATGTTCTTTTAGCCTCATGTGCCATTAATAACTTCAACTCTGACCTGATCATTGTAGATGTCAACCCGACAGATACCTGGTGTAGTCAGCCATTAGGCGAATTGGATGTGTTGGTACAATCGGGATTGAGCAACAGGCTATTTTACTCAATTGACAACTGGGCAACCTATCAAACCAATGGCCGGTTTACTAACCTTATGCCCGATAATTATTTCGTTAAGGTAAAGGATAGCCTGGGTTGTGAAGCTGTTTATGCCGGTAACCCGGTAATCATACAAAACAGGCAAGGGTTGATGGTAACAGGTGTGACCGTTAAGGATGAAACAGATCTAAATGCCGATGGGGAAATAACCGTTTCAGCCTCTGGGGATACACTGAGCTATTCAATCAATGGTTCAGCCCCACAGTTACAGGGTATATTTGATGGTCTTGCCAAAGGCACCTATACAATTACGGTAACTGATGTTCATGGATGTGACAGCACTTTTACTGTTGTGGTAGATAGGATTACCGGTCAAACCCTGTTAGCCACAGCAGGTGATACTACGGTTTGTAACGGACTTCGTGCTTCAGAACCACTGCTGGTGAGTAACTTTAAAGACATCACATCATTCGAGATCACATTAACATACAATAACATACTGCTTGATGCCACCGGATACATCAATGTTCATCAGGATATAGCTTCAGAACTTGAGCCGATGAACTATCCGGCCACCGGAACATTAAGCCTAAGATGGACAGGCACCGCACCTCTTACCCTGCCGGATAATACTGTTTTGATGGATATAGTAATGCAGGGAAAGAATCCTGGGTTATCTTCAGTTGACTGGGTGCTTACAAGCAATGAAACAAGGTTTGTAAATATAAACGGAGTATCAGTGCCTGTTATTCCTGTAATGGGAAGCGTAACAGTGGCTCCCTCACCCGAGATTTGGGGGTTTTACCAGGAGCAAGTATGTGAGAACAGCACTCTTTCACAAATGGCCATTCCTTTAGGAGGAACAGGTACTTCAACAATTATATGGGAAACTCCCAAAGGAATGAGTACCGGCGCTGAGTATAAGGTAGACTATGCAAGAATGGCCGACTCAGGGTTGTACATGGTAAAAGTGATTGATCAGATGAACTGTATGGCCACCGATTCGGTGCATGTAACGGTAATAAAATTACCAGATGCTGATTTTCCTGCAGTGGATAGTATTATTTATTTCGAGCAATCATACCAATTGGAAGCAACACCCGGTTATGCCTCCTATGAATGGAATACTGGTGATACCACTTACTTCATCACTGTAACCGAAGAGGGTGAATACTCGGTAATCATCCAAACCACAGAAGGCTGCACCGACACCAGTGAGGTAATTATGGTCAACACCTGGTTCCCGGTAAATGTGCCCAATGCCTTCACCCCCAATGGTGATGGATTAAATGATGTGTTCCGCCCGGTGGTTGATACGGAGCAGGTAAGACAGTTCAACATGAGTATCTATAACCGATGGGGGCAGTTGTTCTTTGAAACCAATGATGCAACAAAGGGCTGGGATGGGAAGGATGAACCTGCAGGAATATATAACTGGGTGATTACCTATTCGAATGTGGTGGAGAAGGTATTTAAGTTGAAGGGGAGTGTAACGTTGATAAGATAGTTTAAAATGGCTCAATGTTGTTCAATGTGGTTCAATGTTGTTCAATGTTATTCACCGAATGCCCGGTTCTGGCAAGAGTGGTTTAATCCCTCGATTTCACTTAGTTTTACTCATGAACCATGTGGTTAAAATAGTATTGGCTATTACAGTCAGTTCCATGTAAAAATATTTTACAATATATCACTCTCTGGTCCTTGTGTAAAATTACTTTACATTTCATCAAAAACACATCTACATACAACGATATATTATGATTTCTTAGGTAATCAGGAGTCTTAATGTATAAGGAATTAGTAAGTATATAATTCTTTGAAAATATTATGTGAAATATTTGGAATTTGGACAATCCTTGCAGTATATTTGAGGTATTACTTTTGTATATAATATCGTAGTAAAGAAAAATATCCCTGTCGCTTCATGAAGATAATATATTATGCTGGTTTTACTAATTTACTTTCTAGATACGCATTGCCAAGTGGGGGGGGTAATAAGCATGTAATCAGTGCAATACCATTGATATGCTTCCTCTCGTTCCAATCAGGTTATTTGAAGTGGTACCCTCCATAGCTGTAACCTTATAAAGGAGAGATAAGGAGCTCAAATTGCGCCTACTCTTTTTTATTCACTGGCGATATTAACTAAATATTCATTACTTTAAACTTATTGGCAATGCTTAAAACATATAAATTCCTGTCGGTCATAACTATTTTTTTTGCCCTTGGGTTAACTACAACTCAGGCTCAAACTGATCCACATTTCACTATAACATGGGATAGTTGTACCCTGAGTACAGAACACTCCACCTATGAAATTAATTATAGTATTATTCAGGTGCCTGGGTCTACCCCAGTTACAATTCCTGCTGTAGTGACTGTGACGAGACCTGAGGACATATACTCTCTACCAGTTGAAATTTATTACTGGAGTTGCGACCAATCAACGGAAAAGTATTATTATTACATTTATATCACTGTTGAAAAGAAGGATTACTATGGTATCACTTATTGCTCCGGACAACTTACAGTTGGGCCACTTAGATGCAGTGAACTTTATGAAGGAAATACTTATAATGTAATAATGAACTAATCTTGCAATTAGCAAAGGAAGCTATGCTTCCTTTGCTATAATTTTACTCACAATGCCAAAGATAATTGTAATTATTATTTTTTGCTTAATGCAAGTTGACACTCTCGCTCAGAAAGAAGCCAATAATTGGTATTTTGGAGAATATGCAGGTGTTTCTTTCAATTCCGGTGAGCCATTTGCATTGTTAAATGGCAATATGAATGTCCAAGCAGGAACATCTACTATAAGCGATAGTACCGGCAACCTATTATTTTATACCGATGGTGAGAAAGTGTATAATAAACTGCACCAAATAATGCCGAATGGGACTGGATTAGTAGGTAATGGAATAAGTCAGACCAGTATTATTGTCAAACGTCCTGGTAGCAATCAGGAATATTACATCTTTACAGTTGGAGGAGCACAGCAAGGAATTATACCAGCTGTCGGACTTTTTTATTCAAAAGTTAAGATGATTTTGGATAATGGGTTAGGTGACATTGATATTCAATATAAAAATTTGCCTTTGTCGGTTTCTGGTTTATCTTTTGAAAAAATTACGGCCGTAAGGCATAAAAATAATAGAGATGTATGGGTAATAGTCAGAAATTTAACCCAGCCTGTTAATGAATTTCATACATATCTTGTCACAAATGCTGGTATTAATTCAATTCCAGTTAAATCTCCGGCGTTATCAAATATTCCGATATTGGAAAACTTATCAAACATAGGTCAGTTAAAAGTAGCTCCTGATGGCAAAGTAATAGTATCTTCTATTGATGAATACCAAGGCGGCTATGAAATCGGGTTATTTGATAATGAAAATGGCAATATTGAAATGTTATATAATTTTTACCCGAGTGTTGGAAATTTTCTACCCTGGGGTGTTGAATTCTCATCTGATAGTAAATACTTATATCTGACAAACAATGCCCCATCCACAAATAATAGCAAGTTATTGCAGTATGACCTAACATTGATGTTGGATCAGTCTCTTTTTCTTTCTTCAATGGAAAATTTAGGTTTTGCTGCAAATGCAATGGATCTTCAGGCAGGGCCTGATGGTAAGATATATGCAGCTTGTTTTGGATCAGAATATCTTGGAGTCATCAATAATCCCGGTTTAAAAGGATTGCTTTGTGATTATGACCCTTCAGGAGTCTATCTTGGAGGAAGAATTTGTTTTCACGGTCTTCCCCAATTCATCCAGACCTATTTCCTTCGTTTCGATTATGAAGGTCAATGTGCCGGTGAGAACTATAGATTTACCCCTAATTTCAATCCTTTACCAGATAGTATCCACTGGGATTTTGGGGACCCGGCCAGTGGTGCCAATAATACTTCAAACGAGTTAAATCCACAGCATACATACTTGCAGGGTGGAATCTATACGGTAACCGCTTTTGTAAGGTATCCGGATGGCAGGGAAGAAACCGCAACCAGGGATGTAGCAGTAAGCGCACTTCCTGAACCCTATCCTGAAAGCGATACTGTCATCTGCAAGGGAACAACAGTCACCCTGCAGGCTGAAGGCGGATATGATTCATACCTGTGGAGTACTAACCAAACCACTGATTTCATTACAGTGGCAGATACCGGTTATTATTGGGTTGAAGCAGTAAAT
>JAEYXG010000069.1 GCA_023428585.1 Bacteroidota bacterium | reverse complement strand
TGAAATAGTTGTTTACATGAATACCGTGCTTACGGCATATGGCAGATATGGTGTCTTCACCCCACATGCCTTCCAGTACGATCTTGATTTTCTCATCAGCAGAGAATGTCCGGCGGGTTCTCCTCTTTATCTCTTTTACAATCTGGGTTGCTGATTGTTTCTTGTTCCCTTTTTCCATTGTGTGTGATTTAAGTTAGACTACTAATTGCTAATCACACCTTAAAATTATAAATTTGCTGGTAAACATTTAGCTGACGATTTACAAATGTCGTACATAATAAAATGCTTAATAAAGTTTTTAGTTTCATAGCTGTTTGATTTATGGTCTAAATATACGAAAAAAGTAATAAACAAATATTTTGTGAATTATTTTTTATATAACAATAGAATTATGTATGCATCTATGTCGCATGATCGTAATTCATACGAAAATGATTAATTATATTAAATGTAGATAAGTGCTCTACTTTATAACTGTCCAAGTTTTAAGGATTATACTTACTAAAAAAAACAGACAATAAATATATTTGACCATTTTGCCTAAATAATAAACTGCCAAATATTACAAAATAAAATTCCTTTTCGCTGACTAAATGAATATTCGTCCGGAACTATTTATCCAGCGTACGGTATTTCAGGATATTCGTATAAATTTCATTATTCGATCAAGCTTAAAATTGGTTTAATTTCATCCTTTTAATCCAGATTTTAGTATCCTATATGTGTCAAACTTTTCTGTACAAGACAAAGATTTTCAGAAAAATTGTGATTATAGGATATACTCACTTCTATAACAATCCTGGATTTTCCATAATCTGAACCTATTAAAATAAAGCAACGCAGTAGCTTTATTGCTCCTGCGCTGCTTGGTATAAATAGACGACAGAGCGGGTACAACCAACTTTGTCTGATTACACAATCAAATTTGAGAATGCATACTTCCTCCACATGAAAGGAGATTCCCCTCCCCTTCACAGTATGCAATTCTCTGCCCTTGGGTGTTTCACAACACTTTAGGACATTTAATTTCAAGATGTCAAAGAACTGAAACGCGTTCTGCGTTAAAACTTGTTCCGCGTTCTGCGTTAAAACTAGCTTGCAACTTCCTTGCAATTGTGCCAAATTTTGAAAAATGATACCCTTTGATACCCTGTGTCATGCTTTTTGGCAGTTAAAACAACTGACACGAAAACTGACATAGGGTATCAAACGATATCAAACGGTATCAAAACTGACATAATGGCTGTTGTTTCCAATCAAACAATCCATATCCGTACCAAAAATGAAAATGTCCGCTAAAGTCCGCTGTTTGTCATTATGTCACCCATTTTTACTGACACGGGAACTGACATCGGGCGGACATGAGCGGACAAGCAAGGGACTTTAGGAGACAGTCTTTCCGAATTATAGGAATTAAACGTAAATATTGGAATTGAATTCCAAATTATGGCGTAAATTTTGGATTTAACAGATCTCAACACCATACTCGTCAAACCCATAAAACACTCGTTCATCCTCTCAAACGATCCTGAAACAAAGCAGTTTCCCGGTAATATTACCGCTGTATCCGCACCAATGTTTATGGGTTAGTACGAAATGAATGATTGTTCATTATCCCTTTTAAGTATTATCTGCAGTATCACTATGATTCTACATTTTCCGTTATAAATTGTTTCCATTTAAAACATTGGCTATTTTTGATTTCATTTTTCACGGAACTGTGAATATTAAATATCAGCATCATGGAAAACACCAAAATATTTAAAACCTCTTTTGCAAGCATTTACCCTTATTATATCCAAAAAGCAGAGAAAAAGGGTCGTACAAAGGCTGAAGTTGACGAGATCATTTTTTGGTTGACCGGATATGATGAACAGTCACTGCAACAGCATATCGAAAGTAACGTTGACTTTGAAACTTTCTTCGCCCAGGCACCACTCCTTAATCCCAATGTTTCAAAAATTACTGGCATCATTTGTGGTTATCGTGTGGAAGATATCGTAGACGAACTAATGCAAAAGATCCGCTATCTGGATAAACTGGTTGATGAACTGGCCAAAGGAAAAGCTATGGAGAAGATTTTAAGGAAGTAAGTTCAATAAATAAGGCAGCTTAATAAAGACCTCAAAAGGCATAGCCAACGATGCAAATACCAACGCTCAACTTGACGTAAGTAGCTTCACTTCACTCTCTTTTTGTGTTTCATCCCATTTAACGCCAAGCCCACTATTTATTTATTTCACTACTTATTAATAAATTCACTATCTTTGCAGCTCATTAATTATAGCTGACTATCAGGTTATTAAATTTTATCTCCCACCAAACCGAAGTTAATTCCTTTATCTTAAGAACTTAACAACTGGAAAACCGAATAATAACGGGTGGTTGACTGTTGCCTATAAGACTAAAAAACAATAAATGACATTTGAAAAATTAAACATTATCGCGCCTATTTTACAGGCGCTCGTTACCAAGGGTTATGTTGAACCCACACCAATCCAGGAGAAAGTTATACCGCATATGCTTAATGGCACCGATGTTTTCGGTACCGCTCAGACCGGCACCGGCAAAACCGCTGCTTTCGCTATTCCGATTCTTCAAAATTTATATACCGGACAAACAATTCCTAAAGGAACTCCCATTCGTGCCCTTATTATGGCACCTACCCGTGAATTGGCACAGCAGATAAGTGACAATTTCACTGAATACGGCAGAGGTCTTAAACTAAAACACATGGTAATCTACGGTGGCGTTTCACAGAATCCTCAAACAGAAACCCTTCGCAAGGGTATCGACATCCTCATTGCTACTCCCGGCAGGTTACTAGACCTGATTAACCAGGGATTCATCAAGCTTAACAACATTGAATATTTTATTCTGGATGAAGCTGACCACATGCTTGATATGGGCTTCTTACCTGATATCAAACGTATCATTGCCAAACTGCCTGTTCGTCGTCAAACCGGTTTCTTTACGGCTACCGTGCCTGCCGAGATTAGGGCATTGGCCGACAGTCTGTTGAATAATCCCGTAAAGGTGAATGTTGCTCCTCACTCCGCTCCGGCTGAGAGTGTTAAGCAAATAGTATATTATGTGGAGAAAGCCGATAAGCGTGCCATGCTCCAGGAGATTTTTGATACTCAGGACGTGGAAACCGCACTTGTCTTTACCCGCACCAAACATGGCGCTGATAAGGTAACCAAAGATCTGATCAAACAAGGCATCTCTGCCGCTGCTATCCACGGGAATAAGTCGCAGATGAACCGCCAGAAAGCGTTAAACGGCTTCAAGGCAAGGACCATCAAGGTGCTCGTTGCAACCGATATTGCTGCCCGTGGTATTGATGTGGAGAAAATATCCCACGTCATCAACTATGAGTTGCCTGAAGTTCCTGAGACTTATGTTCACCGTATTGGTCGTACAGCCCGTGCCGGAGAATCAGGCATCGCCATCTCCTTCTGTGCTTCAGAGGAAAGGGGAAGTCTCAAGGACATCAATAAACTCCTTCCAATGGATATTGAAGTAAAAAGTATGTTCGGCTTTACCGCTGCACCGGCTGATATGTCATCTTCCAAAGAAAAGGGCAACTCTTCATGGGGAAAACCTTATTCCGGCAGGAAATCAAACCAGCAACGGTCAAACCGGAATTCACAACCTTCCTTTTATAGGGAGAAAAGGGCTTCAGGATTCTAAAAATATTCTGTAAATAAATACCAGTGAGTGATTCGTCATTCATTCTGGCAAACGTATATATCATAAGAGGTTGTTTCATAAGAGACAACCTCTTATCTTACTCCAGCCTCTTCTGAGGGTTTCGACTCTATCCCTGCCTTGTTGGTTGTGGTGAGGTAATAGAAGTAGAGGGAACCTGCCTTGGTGTCCTTATCCAGATATTCAGTGGCATCTGCCGGTAATTTTGCAACAAGTGCAGCCTTGCTGCCTCGTTGATATCGATACAGATTTACGGCAGTTATATCCGCATACAGTGTCTGACTCCATGTGAGGTTGACGCCTTCTTCTGTTCTATATCCGGTTACTGCAAAGGGGGCAATTGGATAATTTGCCTGCATGGAAACCGTTGCCAGTGTTCCTGTCTTGCTTATATTCCCGTCTATATCCACAGCCATTACCTGGTACAAGTAGGTTCTGCCGGGCGAGGCAGTGGTATCGGTATAATGATTGAGTTTCCAGATCGCATTTGCAGGTGTCAGGTCGACGAACGGGGCTACATTACCTTTCGCCGAAGATTCTTCCTTTCTGCTGATCCTGTAACCTGCAATACCTAGATCACGGGCTTCCATATTATCCCAAAATAGCTGAACCACCCCATCTTCCTCATAAGCTGACAATTCAGCAGGAGCATTTGGTGCATGGGCAATAACCGGTCTGACATATACTTTATTTGACAGCAGGCTCTCTATAAAGCTGGTACTCTCTGTTTTAGCTGCATAGGTATAGGTTCTGCGCCCCGACAAGGCGGAAGCAGTATCATAGAAAACAACCACCATGGAATCAGGTACCCTCAGCAGATCGGATACCAACTTTAGCTCTGGCACTTTGCCGTCATCACGGTATACCCTTACTCCACCGGCTTCAGCATCCGTTACCTGAATATGGAGTACTGCCCCATTTTTAACGCTTCTGGCCGACTTGATGTAAGGAGCAAGCGGTGGTTGTGGATTAAACCCTGCACTGAATATTACATTGCTTTCCACTGCCTGATTGCCATCAATCGGTACCGCATGTATGCGGTAGTAGTATACACGATCGGGTTGTATTCCATAATCATGATAAACCGTATCAGTGGGCGGTAAGGCTGTTACTAATTTGTAATCCTTGGTAAAGTCGATGCTTCGGTATATTTCAAAGAATTTAACCACGGAAGTATTGCTGAATCGCCAGCTTACCTTAACGCCCTTTTCTATCTCCAGCTTGTTGGCGGCAGTCTTGGTAAACCACCTGCTGCCCCCTTTTGAGACCAGCACAATTGCCGACGATGTACCTGCCTTGCCGGCAGTATCATGGGGTGTCATGAAATATTGCAGCATTTCCTTGTCTTTCAACACAGGAGCCAATGTATCCTGCATCACATAAAACGTGGTGTCATGCTTCTGATAGATCATCTGAATCCCTTTCACCTGCACAGGCTTCTCATTTTCATACCGGAGGGAGAGGAATAATGGGGCGGGATTTCTACCTTTTGAATACCACTTGATGTAGGTCATTTGCCGGTTGTATTCACTTTCCATGAATTTCACCTCATCAAAGGCAACCGTTGATTTCGATTGACCGAAGCCTGTTTTACAAAGGAAGCCGGTGGTATTAAAAACCAGGATAATACTGATCAGGACTTTTATATTGTTGCTTAACGTTCTCATAATTATTGGTTGGTTAGTTCTCATATTGCAGATCATGGACAAAGGTTATCACCACAGCTACCAAGCATCAAACTGAAGTCAGTGCCTGTATTGCCAATTTTCATCTTCAGACCTAAATCAGGCGAAGTCAGGCTAACACCTTCCCAGCCAACCGGGGTAAGCACTTCTGCCGATACGCCTGCCTTAACACTGCCACAACCCAGCACGGTATAATCACCATTGGAATAATATACTCCGGCAATACCCAATTGTGCGCTGGCATTAGCTGAAATCTTAAACAGTCCGGTACTGACACCTCCTCCAATATTACCTTCAGCCAACAAAGAGATGCCATAGGTATTTACTGCAGGGTCGAAACTCATCCATGTACGGGCATTCATCGACACATCAGCATTGATCTGTACACCAACAAATTCATCTATAATAGGTAGTGTAACCCCCCACTCTATGGATGGTATCAGCTGTTTGGTCAGGGTACCCTGTAGCAGGAATCCTGAAACCTTGTTCTGGAATTCCGGTGGAATGCATTTCAATGCTCCGAAGGTATTTCCAATAGTCGGTGGAACAGCTGAATAATCACCAAAAAGGCCAAAGAGACCGCATCCACCAATGCCTGGAATAGTAAGTTCTCCTCCAATATTAAGGTACCATCCGGCAGGATCATACGTGCAATTGGCTGTTCCGTTGGCATGCATTCCCAT
>JAEYXG010000271.1 GCA_023428585.1 Bacteroidota bacterium | reverse complement strand
GTATTATTTCTATTAATACTAAACTTTGCCAATAACGGTTATACTCAAACATTCAGCATTAATGATAATTGGCTGGTTGGCATCAATGCAGGGGTCAATTCCTTTTATGGAGATCTTAGCATATACGATACCAATCCAATCAAGAAGCTAACCCGGGAAAGTGATCTTGGTGTTGGGATTTCTATAGGGAAGCAAATAAGTCGTGTATTGACAGTAAATCTGGGATATTATACCGGTAAACTGAAAGGCAGCAACGAAACATTTCAAATGTACTTTACGAATAAATTTAGTGAGATAAGCATGCTGGCAGAGATAAATATATCGAGAATTCTTTTCCCTAACAGTTACTCGCCACTTGACATATACACCATTGGAGGTATTGGTTCTTTTCAATCACATGCTATAAAGCGGCAGATTACAGACAATGCCTTACTGGATGAAATTCACATTGGTTTTTTTAACACTGAAAGCACTTCAAGCTCTATTGTTTTAAAAGCAGGTGTTGGGCTAAATTATAAAATAACTGACAAACTGAATGCCACAGCCAAAATGACATATATGTCGGCAGGAAGTGACTTAATAGATGCTCATATTGGCAGCACAGGTATAAATGACTACTACTCGATTATTGCCTTGGGATTAAATTACACCATCAATTCCAAGGGAAACTATCACAATTATTCCTTACCATGTGAAGCAAAGCAGAATGCTTCTAAACGCAGGAACAGAGGAGTTTATCAAGCCTGTATACCATTCAATTAGCACTTGGCAGTGTCCCAGTCAATAAGTACTATAGGGAATTGGAAAACACAGCCTGCCATATGCTCCTGGTGCTATTATTAAACAATGCTCTATAGAACATTGCAAGCCAAGCAAAAAGACTAATAATTCCCCGAAATGAACATAAGTGGCAGGTCGGGTAACCTTATATCACCCAACACCTGAAAGATCGGTTATCAGCTTTTCAATCTTCTTCATTATTGACTGATTTCGGGATTTTGCTTCATTCAATTCCTGCTGCATCCCATTAAGCTTTATAGTCAGATTATTATTTTCAATTTTAAGGAGATCGATCAATTCATTGGCTTCCCTATCATCAACCAGCGTCTGGCGTTCAGTTGACTGTTTCAACTTATTGTTCTCAGCAAACAATTGATTGTATTTTTCATTAAGCAATGCATACTTATCCTGTTGAAGTTGAAGTGTTCTATCCAATTCCTCCTTAAGATTCAGTTCCCGTGACTTAACACGTTCCAATTCTTCTCTAAGATTGACGTTCTCGTTTTCCAAGCCGCTCAACAAGCCAAATTTCACTTCTTTTTCTGACCTTCTTTTGTTCAACCTTACACTAATGAAATAGATCAGAACCAGGATTGTGAACAAAAGAAATGCAACGGCTATCTTAAGAATAAGAAGCATCTTCATGTCATTTTTAGCTCGCTCCTGCAATCTCTCCTTGTCAAATGAAAGCAATGCATTATGTTGAATCAATTTGTTTATTGAATCATTGATCCTGGCTTCATTTTCCAACAATAAATAAGTATTCAGAATAATACTATCATCTTTGGATACGATATTCTGGAGGTGATTATTAAGGATATACATCTTCGTTAACCTTCCAGGAATAACTGAGTCAACCACCGATTGATATTTAATTGATTGATTTTCCCGCTCATTCAAAAGACGACGGATTCCGCTATTATCAGCCGATGTGTTCAACCAGAACAGAATAAGGAATAATGAAATAATGATCTTCATAATCAGGGGTTTTCAACAAAAATAATAAAGTTTCTTCAAAATCCGTTTTATATATGGTGGTTTCTGATCTCTTTTTCCAGAATCATTTGTAGATTTTAAGTTAAATACGAATAAATGACGCAGTACAAGTTTCCACCTAAAATGGTTGAAATTTGCTTAACGAATGATAAATATTATGTAAGTTTGTGCTAAATGAAAACAGGCATGAAGTTGCTCAAAATAGCTCTTATTACACTGATTTTAACCTCAATATCATCCATTTCATATGGACAGGATAAGTATAGGATTAATGTTAAACTGGAAGGATTGAATGACAGCCTTCTTATAATGGCCAGTTATATTGGCGATAAACAGTTCATTGTTGATACGGCCTATGCTGACAAGCAATTTACTTACCATTTTACAGGCGATTCATTGCTTCCCGAAGGGATGTATATTATTGCCGGATCCAATAAAACAAAAATATTTGATTTCATCATCTCAGGTAAACAACATATTTCAATAACAGGTGACAAGAATAAATTACCCGCAAGCTTGAAAAGTAAACCTGAAGATGAAAATAGTATACTCTTCAATTATATAAATTTCCTAGCTTCAAGACAGAAGAAGATGTCACAATTGCAGACAAACGCAAGAAATCCACAAATCAGTGCTGACAGTTTGAATCTTTTGAAAAAACAAATTGATAACCTGAATAATGAAGTTGAGAGTTATATATTTGGTGTGATTGCAGATAATAGCGGGAAATTCATTTCAGTATTCCTCAATGCGCTTCAGGAGCCTGAATTACCTGAAAATCCGATACTCTCAAATGGCAGGCCGGACTCAATATTTGCATTTCATCAATACAAAAGTCACTTTTGGGACAATATTGACTTATCAGACGACCGGGTAATAAGAACCCCAATAATACACAGCAAAGTTGAGCAATACCTGACAAAACTTACACCTCCCTCCCCTGACTCCATCATCGTGGCAATTGATAGGCTTATTCGCTTGACAGCTAATAACTATGAATCCTTCAAATATCTGATATGGTATCTGACTGTGAAATTCGAGAGTTCAGAAATCATGGGGCACGATGCCATCTTCGTTCATATAGCTGACACCTATTATAATGATACCAGAATTTCGTGGATGAATCAAACAGTCAAGCAAAACCTTCTGAAAAGAGCCAATACCCTCCGACCTATACTGATAGGAAAAATTGCACCTGAGATGATTCTGCTTGATACACTCCAAAAGCCGGTGTCACTGCATGCGATCAAAAACAAATACACAATTATTTACTTCTGGGATCCTGAATGCAGTCATTGCAAGAAAGAAACCCCTCTCCTACGAACATTCTTTGATGAATTCAAGGATAAATACGATTTTAATGTATATGCCGTATGTATGGATACCTCATGGAAAGATATGAGACAGTACATTCAGAAAAATAAAACGAGTTGGATAAACGTGAATGGTTACTATAGTATGACACCCGATTTCAGGGAACTCTATGATGTGCATAGTTCGCCTGTGATGTATATGCTGGATGAAAATAAAAAGATCATTGCCAAACGTATTCTAACCGATCAAATGAAGGGAATATTAGAAAGAAAGTATTCTGAAAATCCTCTAATTAATTGATATTATAATGGTTACCTATTAATTATACTGATGCATTATAAAATCAGGGCTATGAAAAGTATAAATGTCAAATGCTGGGTGGCATCATCAAGGTGTTCTCTTCACCTAATCACATATATAGTTTCATTCTTGACCTTTTTCATACATGCAGAATCTGTATTATATGCCCAGAATGAAAAGCCAAGATCAACAATTGATTCACTCAATACCGAAATGAAAGATGATACATCCAGTGTATCAAACCCAGCAGATGAACTTGGAATTTATATTGTAGTGGATGAGTTCCCGGAATATCCCGGAGGCTCCGAAGCCATGCAGGAATACCTTACACAGAAAGTAATTTATCCCCGTGAGGCAATAGTTGAAAGAGTGGAAGGTACTGTTATTGTTTCGTTCATAGTAAATAACAATGGCTCGATAAGTAAGATAAAGGTGATCAGGGGATTACACAAAGCGTTGGATAAAATAGCTGTAGATGCCATTAAAGGAATGCCTGCATGGAAAGCTGGAAAAATACAAGGGAAAGAAGTACGTACGCAGGTTAATCTGCCCATTAGATTTCTTTTACCGGAAGATTGATAACAAAACAGTTCGCAACTTCACACAATCGGTAGTTCCTCTTTCATCCTGGCTACTTTAACGGTAAGCAAAGTCTATACTTTTAAAGCCAAAGACGTCTCAGTTAAGTATAATCCGCATCTTCAAAATTCAATTCCACTAGCAATAAGTCGTTAAATTACATACTTAATGTATCAGCTAAAGCGTTGATTAAGTGTGTAATCAAAAATAATTAAAATATTTCTTGACAAACTAAGTTTTTAGTTGTAAATTTGTACTACTGTTAAACTAAATATTTAGTTATAATTCAATAAGCATCATTATGAAAAAGCTTACAAGAGCGGAGGAGCAGGTAATGCAGATAATATGGAAATTGGGTAAGGGTTATATCAATGATCTTTTGGAATACTTTCCTTTACCCAAACCTGCATATAATACAGTTTCCACAATTGTGCGGATATTGGAGAAGAAAGGATTTATTGCTCATGAAGCTGATGGTAAATCATACCTCTATTTCCCTATTGTGAGTAAAAGTGAATATACAAAACACTCCATGGGCCAACTCTTGAATGGATACTTCAGCAACTCATACAAACAATTGGTTTCTTTCTTTGCACACGATGAAGACCTGACGGTAAATGAACTGGAAGAGATGAAACGACTTATTGACAAACAAATTGAAAACAAGCTCAAGCGAAATGAATGAACTCATTATATATCTGATAAAAGCGGCAATCATAAATGCCATAATACTGGCATTCTACTCATTTGCCATAAGAAAGTCAAACAAATTTTCATTAATGAGAGTTACGCTTGTCCTTGCGCTTGCTTTACCTCTTATACTTCCTCTACTCCCCTACTCTTTCAATGAGCCTGAAGTCAACAAATCAAGGTTGCCCACAATTGTCATAACACTGCATGAAACAGCAGTAGCCAAATCACCTGTTACGTCTCAAAAGTCGCTTAATTGGCCTGTAATCACAAAAACTCTTTACTATAGTATTACCCTGTTGCTTATATCAGGCTTAATAATATCAATAGCGTCAATACTCAGGAAAAGATTACGTTCAGAACACTATACTACATCATATGGTAAGATTGAGGTAGAAAGAACAGTAAAAAGCCCCTTTTCATTTTTCACCTGGGTATTTGTTGCTCCCATGGATCTTAATCATCCTCAACTGGACATGATTCTTAAACATGAGTTTTGCCATGTTAAGGAGAAGCACAGTATTGACAGAATTCTGGCAGGTATTGCCAGATCAGTATTGTGGTTTAGTCCTTTTGTGCATTATACAACAAGAATGTTGTCAGAAGTTCACGAATATCAAGCCGATTCCAAGGTAATTGGCTCACACGACAAGAGTGAATACAGCGACTTGATACTCTCATTTTATATTAACCCACACAAATTCGGCATTTCAAACAAATTCAGTCTACACATCAAAAAACGAATCATCATGATCCACAATCTAAAGTCAGGAAAATTCAGTCTTGTCAAGATTGCCATGGGACTTCTGCTGGTCACATCGGCAATCACTGCCACATCACTGGTAACAACAAACGATGGTCATTCACTTAGTACAAACAACTACTCATCCTTGCCAGGAGTTGAGAATAGCACTAATACCGCAACTCAGCCTACGAAAACAGTAAATGTAAATTTGCCGGAATCATTAAATGAACAAGGGCTTAATGAAACACAGATTCCAGGCATTCCAGATACCGGTACCAAAAAACCTAATGACCGCGTTCAGACAATCCTACCTGATTCACCTGCCCAATTTCCAGGTGGTGATGAAGCAAGAAACAGATACTTTATAGACAACATTATATACTCCCCTGAAGCACGCAAGGAAGGTATTGAAGGAACAGTATTTGTACATTTTATCATAGAATCAACGGGAAAGATATCAAATGCAAAAGTGATAAAGAGCGTATATCCCTCATTGGATAAGGTAGCATGGGATGTTGTGAGCAATATGCCCGATTGGGTTCCGGCAATGAAAAATAAAAAGCCGGTAAGTTCTGAAATGACCATCCCGATAAAATTTGCGTTGAGCAATGATGATTCAAGCAAAGATGTTAAACAAGATATCATAAATGATAACGATAAGGTTTCGAAGGAGGCTATCGAAAAGCATGCAAGCGAAGATATCTACTTAGAGGTTGAAGTAATGCCTGAGTATTCTGGAGGTGACTTGGCACGAGCAGAGTATTTCAACAAGAATGTTAAATTTACGGAAGAAGCAATCAAGAAAGGAACAGAAGGAACAGTCTATATAACCTTTGTGATTGAGGCAGATGGTTCGATATCAGGGGCAAAAGTACTGAGAGGAATTGGAAGTGGATTGGATGAAATTGCATTGAATGCAGTGAAGAATATGCCGAAATGGAAGCCGGGGATGGCAAATGGTAAAAACGTAGCTGTACAATTCAATATTCCTGTAAAATTCAAGCTACCTAAATCAGAGATGAAATAGACCTGCTACCGTAATCAATGGAAATATGGGGATGTAGAAAAACAAAAGACCTGTTATCACTAACAGGTCTTTATGTGTTTTTAATCTTCAACAGAAACTATTTAACAGCATCAACAATTGCCTTAAATGTTGTTGGATGATTCATTGCAAGGTCGGCAAGAACCTTACGGTCGAGATTAATATTCTTTTGTTTAAGTTTACCCATGAATACAGAGTATGACATATCATATTCACGCACACCTGCATTAATACGGGTAATCCATAAACTACGGAAATTACGTTTTTTCTGGCGTCTGTCACGGTATGCATACACCATGCCTTTTTCGTATGCATTTTTAGCAACCGTCCAAACATTCTTTCTTCTTCCGAACTGTCCTTTAACAGCTTTAAGAAGTTTTTTTCTGCGTGCCCTATAGGCAACTTCGTATACTGATCTTGGCATTTTTTAATTGTTTTTTACTTTCGCGGTTTGACTTTCACAAGCAAACACTTAGGTGCTGAAAGCAAGGGTTAATAATTAGATTAACACAAAATTACTGAAGCATTTCCTTTACATTTTTCACATCTGCCTTATCAACCAGAGTAGAGTAAGTTAAGTTACGTTTACGTTTGGTTGATTTCTTTGTCAGGATGTGACTTTTGTAAGCATGCTTTCTTTTCAGTTTACCGGTGCCGGTTAAATCGAACCTTTTTTTGGCAGCGGATTTAGACTTCATTTTTGGCATTACTGGATTTGTTAATTGGGTTTATATTGAGATTTAAAAACTTACTACTTTTTAGGAGCAATAATCATTATCATTCTTTTGCCTTCGAGGAGTGGGAGTTTTTCAACTTTGCCATAATCTTCGAGGAGTGATGCAAACTGCAACAGTTTAATTTCACCTTGATCCTTATAGACTATACTTCTCCCCCTAAATAACACTTCCACCTTAACTTTAGCACCATCTTCAAGAAACTTGATAGCGTGTTTTAGTTTAAAGTTGAAATCATGTTCATCAGTATTAGGCCCAAGCCGTATTTCCTTCACCACAATCTTGGCTGATTTTGCTTTGATTTCTTTCTGCTTTTTCTTCAATTCGTAAAGAAACTTTTTATAATCAGTTATTTTACAAACCGGTGGATTAGCAGTAGGAGAAATCTCTACCAGATCCAATTCAAGTTTTTGTGCAATTGCCAGGGCATCCTTAATATTGTAAATTCCCTGTTCAACATTATCACCAACAACCCTTACAACGGGTGCTTTGATTTTTTCATTGATGAAGTGCGGATCCTCTTGCTTTCTTTGCATTGGCCTTGGACCTCTTGGACTTCTGAACGGCGTTGCTATATCTATTCCTCCTTTGGTTAATTAATAATTGAAGCTTGCTTTTACTGCATAGCTTCTTTAACTTCTTTATTTATAAGGTTAACGAAATCTTCAATCTTAAATGACCCAAGATCACCTATTCCATGACGACGAACTGATACTGTTCCTTCAGCTTCTTCTTTTTCGCCAACAATAAGCATAAAAGGTATCTTACTGATTTCAGCATCTCTGATCTTTCGACCAGTTTTTTCACTTCTCTCGTCAATTTGGCTGCGAATTTCGTAATTATTTAGGATATCTGAAAGTTTTTTTGAATAATCCATGTATTTTTCACTGATTGGCAGGATAATTACCTGTTCAGGATTAAGCCAGAGTGGGAAATTTCCGGCAGTATGTTCTATAAGAACTGCAACGAAACGTTCCATTGAACCAAAAGGAGCCCTATGAATCATTACAGGCCTATGTTTTTGGTTATCACTTCCAATGTATTCTAATTCAAAACGTTCGGGAAGATTATAATCGACCTGGATAGTACCCAATTGCCATTTGCGTCCAAGAGCATCCTTCACCATAAAATCGAGTTTAGGACCATAGAAGGCGGCCTCACCATACTCTATTACAGCATTTAAGCCTGCTTCTTCCACTGCTTCAATAATTGCACGTTCTGCTTTTTCCCAATTCTCATCACTTCCAATATACTTCTCCTTATCATTTGGATCACGTAAAGAGATCTGTGCTGTATAATCATTAAAGCTGAGTGTCTTGAAAATGTGCAGCACAATATTGATTACAGAAATAAACTCTGATTTTATTTGTTCAGGCATACAGAATAGATGGGCATCATCCTGAGTGAAACCACGCACTCTTGTTAGTCCATGCAATTCACCACTCTGTTCATAACGATAAACGGTTCCAAATTCAGCAAAACGAACAGGAAGATCTTTATAAGAGCGGGGTTTCGATGCAAAAATCTCACAATGGTGTGGACAATTCATGGGTTTAAGCATGAATTGTTCATTTTCAATTGGAGTGTTGATTGGTTGAAAACTATCCTTTCCGTACTTCTGGAAATGACCGGATGTTTTATAAAGTTCAACATTACCTATATGAGGTGTAATAACCGGTTGATATCCTGCTTTCTGTTGTACGTTACGCAAGAATCTCTCTAAACGCTCACGCAACATGGCACCTTTTGGCAACCAAAGAGGCAGTCCCTGCCCTACTTTTTGAGAGAATGTGAACAGTTCCAAGTCTTTCCCTAACTTTCTATGATCACGTTTCTTGGCTTCTTCAAGCAATTCAAGGTATTCTGTGAGATCCTTCTGTTTAGGGAAGGTGATTCCATAAATACGTGTCAACTGTTTGCGCTTTTCATCACCACGCCAATACGCTCCCGCTATATTCAGCAATTTAACTGCTTTGATTGTACTGGTATCAGGCAAGTGCGGACCACGGCACAAATCAGTGAAAGTTCCTGATTCATAAAATGTAATCTGTCCGTCTTCCAAATCCTGTATAAGCTCTAACTTATATTCATCCTTCTTTTTGGTAAAATAATCCAATGCTTGGCTTTTAGATACTTCCTTCCTATTGTAAGTTTGCTTCTCACGTGCAAGGGCAAGCATTTTCTCTTCGATAGTTTTCAGGTCTTCGGCGGATATCTGCTTATCTCCAAAATCCATATCGTAATAGAAACCATTTTCTATGGCAGGACCAATTCCAAACTTAACACCTGGGTATAGTTGCTCAACAGCCT
>JAEYXG010000027.1 GCA_023428585.1 Bacteroidota bacterium | reverse complement strand
GTTCAGTTGAATCAGCCAAACATGATGTGGCAAATATGGTAGTTGCTGTATTCAACCTTGCCGGTGGGAAATCAGTGCACTCTGATGGCTATCCAGGTTGGACACCAAATCCGGATTCAGAAATACTGGAAATCTCCAAAGCAGCATACGAACGACTGTTTGGAAAATCTCCTAAAGTATTGGCTATTCATGCCGGACTTGAATGCGGGCTCATCGGTGAAAAGTATCCCAAAATGGATATGATTTCATATGGTCCTACCCTTAGAGGAGTTCATTCACCCGATGAAAGACTGAATATTGAAACAACCAGGAAATTTTGGGATTTTACCCTTGAGATATTAAAGAATATACCAGAAGACAGGGCAATTGCCTGAAATTGTGTTTCGAAATCATAAAATATAAAAGCCGGTATTGATACCGGCTTTTTTTTATATTTGTATGCACTCTAAGCTATAGATATGTATTTCAGGTCTTCTACATTAACGGTTTTTTGTTTTCTGCTCAGTTTTACCATCGGTAAATCACAGGTTTTAAATCAGGCTAAGTTGTTTGATCTATTGCCGGCAATTCCAGCCAACCTCTCAAGTGCCACCTATGAAGAGGAATCTGCCTTTAGGGCTAAGTCGGATTCCATTTATAACTTGCTGGTGGACTATGAAGAGAAATATAAGAGAACAAGAAGTTCTGATGATGAAACCAATAGTGAGAAGATCATGGAGTATTATGACATAAGGGACAGAATAATGGATTTGCACTCCATTCAGCGAAACAAGTACTATGATCTTTTCCCATTATATTCAGACATTGATTCTGAGTTGGCGGAAAAAAATAGTCTCTTGCAGGAATCACTCGAACAGGCAAAATATTCAAGCAATAATAACAGTAATGCTGTGAGTGGAATAGAAGAACAGATTTATGCCAATAAAATAGAATGCAGTGAAAAGAAAATTGCCATCTTTCTTCAATTCCTGAAAGAGTACCGTGCAGAATTGGATGCTATTGCTGAAATGGCAAATAAATCAGAAGAAATACCCCTGCCTGATCACCTGAACAAGAATACCTCCTATGTGCTTTTGAATGTAAAGAGTTATATGAACTATCTATCAGAAGCCTATCAGTTTAATGTTGGTCCCTTTGGTGATACAAACAGGGCAGAATAGGCTAAACGACAATTCTTTCCATACTCACATTCCTATCTGGCGGTAGTTAATTCATCCTCTTCATAAGCCTTGCTTGGATTCCACATCCATGATTAATTTTTTTACTATCTGAATTCAGATGCCTTTATCTGCACCAAAGAAGAATTCCTGAGGGTGTCTGACAACATTATTTTCCCTTCCAAATCATTCTGCATTATAAGCAAAAAATAGCCAATCAATACCCTGAGAGGTGCCTCATGGCAGCCTGATAATTGCCAAAATATAAACCAATCATGACCTGATTGAAAGCACACGATATAAACCATTTAGTTGAGTTAAGCAGGATTAAGGCATTAAGCGATATATATACAATATATAAACAATTCATAAACGATAAAAGACGCTTAAATAACGCTTAAAAGACGCTTAAAAGACGCTTAAACACTTAATCAAACCTTATCAGACATCCTTTCAAAGCTCTTGGAAATGTATCTCCAAATGGGTTATTCTGCCATTGGTAGTCGGAATTGGCCAACGATATCATGCAATACATGATTTCTGAACAATAAGGAAGTTTCGATTTTAAAAAATATGGAATAGAAGAATCCAATACTTTGGAGAAATTAACACTGGAATTTGATGAAAAACAAATTCGGGAATTATTGAGAAGGAGAATTTGCTGTATTTTATTTTCTGATTAAACTTTCTAATTTTACCGAATTATCGACCATTGAACAAATAATAACAATGAAATCATGAAAAGAATGCTCAGAATTTTAATCTTATTATTAGTACCTGTATTACTTGCAGCCCAGGAAACCGATGCAGAGAAAATGGAGTGGTTTGAAGGTGCCCGATTGGGTATTTTTATCCACTGGGGTATTTATGCGGTGGACGGTGTATCGGAATCATGGTCCTTTCACAATGAAAGGATTTCGCATGAGGATTACATGAAGCAGATTGAACGGTTCACTGCTTCGAAATATGATCCCGCAGAATGGGTTAAGCTGATAAAGGAAAGCGGGGCCAGATATGCTGTGATCACGTCAAAGCATCATGATGGAGTGGCATTATGGAATACCGGCATGAACAACCTGAGCATTCCCCGGAAGTCGCCGGCAGGAAAGGATGTGCTGACACCTTTTATCACTGAATTACGGAAATCAGGATTGAAAACAGGATTGTATTATTCATTGATTGATTGGACAGATCCGGATTATCCTGGTTTTCTGAGGGAGAAGAATAAGTATGTATTGGCAGAGCACCCTGAGAAATGGGAGAAATTCCTAACATTTTGTCATGGACAGATAGGGGAGTTGGCCAAAGAGTATAATCCTGATCTGTGGTGGTTTGATGGCGACTGGGAACATTCAGCTGAAGAATGGCGGGCGCCTGAGATCAGAAAAGCCATCCTTGACAATAATCCAAAGGCTATAATCAATGGCAGATTGGCCGGTTATGGTGATTATGACACACCTGAACAGAATATCCCCATTCATGTGACCCCACATAAAGCATGGGAGTTGTGCCTGACCATGAATACCAGCTGGGGTTACCAACCAAAAGATACAGAGTATAAAACACCTGAAGAACTGATTACCATCCTTTCGGAAGTTACTGGTAAGGGCGGGAATCTGCTGTTGGATATAGGGCCAAAAGAAGATGGAACGATTCCGGAGGAGCAGGTCAATATCCTGAAGGAAATGGGCAAATGGACATCCAAACATGATGAAGCGATTTTTGGTACAGTGGCAGGAATCCCCGATGGACACTTTCATGGCGCTACATCTCTGTCAAAGGATTCAACCATACTCTATCTTTTTACTGATGACAGAAGCGATCTATTTATTAAAGGGCTAACAAGCAAAATTAAGAAAGCAACAGTGCTTGGGACCAATGTTGAATTGCCTGTTAAAGTAGTTGGCAAGATATCCTGGAGTCCGGTTCCTGGTTTAGTCTTTATTGATGTACCGGCAAACCAGCAGGATCAATATCTGACGGTAGTGAAGCTTGAGTTGGAAGGGCCTGTGAAGTTATACAGGGGAAAAGGTGGATTTGAATAAA
>JAEYXG010000012.1 GCA_023428585.1 Bacteroidota bacterium | reverse complement strand
CTCCAGTGCTATATCCAGCACCGGTTGGCCGTTTACCGCGACTTCCATCTTACGGTAGCCAAGAAAGCTGAACACCAGCACCGCCGTTCTTTCACCAACATCCAATGTGTACTTACCCTGTGTATCTGTAATAGCGCCACGACTGGTACCTTTTATCAAGATGCTCACCCCCGGCAGGGATTGGCCGTCAGAGGCATCTGTTACCACCCCGGTTACAATAAATTGCGCCTGCGCGGATGTCAGCAAGGCCGTGAAAAACAAAACCAGTGCAAGAGTATAAGTTCTGGTCATAGAAAAGGAATTGAACGTGTGATGACTAATTGACCTTTGAAGTGAATGCAATGCGAAATAAGCTGTAAACTTAATAAAATTCTTAAAGAAGAGAACAGAGGAATATTTTTTTTCGTTCAGCGATTTTCGTTCAGCGTTCAGCGTTCAGTGTTCAGAGTTCAGTGGCCCCCAAGCCAATGCCAGAATAACGTTGACTAAAAATCCTATAAAACCGGAAACTGATTTCTTTTATACCTTTGTGTAAATGAAGTATAATCATGGCCATTCCAACATCGAGAACCAAAGAAAAAGCAACCATAAAAATAGACACTGACAAGTGTACCGGCTGCGGTGAATGTGTGCAGGTTTGTAAGGATTTTAGCCTTTACCTGGAAAACAAGAAAGTGAAGATCAGCAGTACACCTGCCTTTGGCTGTATTGGCTGCGGACATTGCATGGCTATTTGTCCCACGGGTGCCATTGAGATAAATGGTCGGGAACTATCGAAGGACGATCTGTTCGATCTGCCACCTATAACAGATGCAGCAAATTACGGCCAGTTATTCAATCTATTCCGGAGAAGAAGAAGTGTTAGGGAGTTTCTCGATAATGAAGTAGATCCTGAGATAGTTGAAAAAATACTCGATGCTGCAAGAACCTCCCCCATGGGACTGCCACCTTCAGATGTGAATGTCCTGATACTTGACAGTAAGGAAAAGAACAGAAAGTTTGCTGCTGATTTTTGCGAATATCTTGAAGGAATGCAATGGCTTGTTTCCCCATGGTTCCTAAGTATAATGCGACCATTTTGGGGTAAGGCAAACAATGAAATGTTCAGGGATTTTGTAAAACCTCTTTTCGATGTATACATTCAAAGTAACCGACAGGGGAATAACCATCTTACCTACAATGCCCCTTTGGCTATCTATTTTTATGGCTCGCCCTATACCGATCCGGCCGATCCGATCCTTGCCGCCACAACCGCCATGTATGCAGCAGAATCGTTAGGATTGGGAACCTGCATGATAGGCGGCATTCATCCGCTGATTCAAAACGGCAAAAAAGCAAAAAGATTCAGGGAAACGCATGGAATAAAATATGCCAGCAGAGAAGGATTACTTGTCTTATTTGGTTATCCGGCAGTAAAATACAGAAAAGGCATCCAACGAACCTTTGCCTCCACCACCATCATGAACTGACCGCATTATGAGTTGCGCCCGGCGCTCCAATATAGCAGTTCTTGGTTCTCCCCATGAATCGGGTGGAAAACAGTGAACCTTATTACAATCGTTTGTGTTAGTATCAATACCAACCAATAAAGAAAATGACATACAAGATATATCCCTGCCTATGGTTTGATGGACAAGCCAAGGCTCCAGCCGAATACTACTGCTCAATTTTCAGCAATTCAAAAATTACCGAAGAGAATCCCATGGTCATGACCTTTGATTTTAATGGCAAAAAGTTCATGGCATTGAACGGTGGCCCGGATTTCAAATTCAACGAAGCCGTTTCATTTGTAGTTGACTGCGATACCCAGGATGAAAAAGTTTGACATTAAGGCACGTGAAAACGCCTGATTGACAGCGCTACCTTTACCGATCCCCAGACCCTCCCAAAGTGCGTAACCGGAAGTCCCTCCTCTCTTGAAGAGATGTATTGGGGATGAGGGGTTTTTACCTGCCGCGGCAGGTGGGGCTAAAAGTTGTTCGTTGTTTGTTGTTCATGGTTAAACGTTATTTAGGCATTGTCAAACTACAAACTACAAACTACAAACCAAGAACAATTAGTGCGTGGAATGGGTAGCTGAACGCTGAACGCTGAACGATCAGGGAACGTTGGAATGTTAAAAAAGCTGATCCATTCATTGATTAATCAAAAATAATATTGCATTATTCATTTTATTTCTTATTTTTGTTAGAAAGCAATATTACCGGGATTTTTTTTACCGGTACATTCAATCCAATTACTAATCAATTCTATTATTATGAAAACAAAAATTTTTCTGTTTGCTTTAATCGCAGCTATCATGGCATCATGCACACCAAAGGATGCCACCATCAACAAGGCCGTACAGGGTGTAATTGAAAAGTACTCCACAGCCATCACGGCTACCACTGAAAAAGGGGTTGTTACCCTGAGCGGTGAGCTTGCTGAAGAGATCAACTTTGCAGAACTTGAAACTGCGTTAAAGGCTATTAAGGGCGTTAAAGGCGTGGTGAACAATCTGACCCTCAAGGCACCTGAACCCGTTATTACCCCCGATGATGCGCTTACGCTCAAGATAAATGAACTGAAAAGCGACAGCAAGTATGCAGGGATCACCTTTACGGTAAATGACGGTGAAGTTACCCTTACCGGAAATATTGTAAGGGCTGACCTTATGGACCTGATCCAGAAACTCAACGAGCTTCAACCCAAGAAAATCAACAATAACCTGACCATAAAATAAGAAGAGATGAGTCCTAAAGTAAAATATCAAAGCGTGATAAACCTCGCACAGGTACTGGGTTTTAAAAACATGGAAGCCATTGAGAAGGATGGCGTACTTTACCTTTCGGGGATGGCCGCAAGTGAGGCCGACAAGCAACTGGTATGGGATGCCTACAACAAGATCGATCCCGATATGCGTGGTGCCGATATGATCCTTAATATCAACGTTGATCCACTGGCCGTTCCGCAGGAGGAGATCTATGAAGTGGTTGCCGGCGATTCACTAAGCAAGATTGCCAAGAAATATCCGGGCCTTAAATGGCAGGATATCTATGAAGCCAACAAGGACCGCATCAAGAACCCCGACCTCATTCAGATAGGCTGGAAATTGAAGATCCCCAGAAAGTAATATTGTTTACTTATACCCAACAACCAAACGGACACCTCAACAGGGGTCCGTTTTATATGGATGCTTGGAACCTGGTACTAAATGGCATCAACCTCACTTCAATCAAAACAAATACTGAGAATAAATAAAATATTTACTTTTTACGTAAAACCCGTAACGTAATTTACGTAATAAATGGCATGTATATGATGTATTTCTTATGCGATGGTTGGAATATTCTAAATAAAAGTTTCATACCTTTATATACTTCCTGAAACCATCTCAACTGCTATTTACCTCCCGCAGTGCTCTTGAATTTAAGTAGTTATAACATTTCAAATCATTGCTTAATGTTAAGCCTGATACGAATCAACATTATATAACAACCTAAATCAATTGATATGAATAATTCAAACGGAACATCTGAAAATCAAGTCTCATCCATTTGGTGGAGAAGGGGTTTGATTCTAATTCTATTGGTGGAATTTGCCGTACTCATCTGGGTTACGG
>JAEYXG010000291.1 GCA_023428585.1 Bacteroidota bacterium | reverse complement strand
GTCTATTACCCTAGTTGTAAAACAATATATGACAAGAACATTCTTGACAGAAAGATCAGAGAGATAGAATCTGCAGCATTGAAGAGACCCACCACTATTTCATATGGATGCGGGAAAACTTCGTATGCCGACAGCTTACCCAATTATATATTGGGTGGGCGCAACTCAGAGTATACCGCATATAACTCAGGTGACACATGTATTACATGGTATGGTAAGAACACCGGCTTCTCAGGTAAACTAAACTTTAATGATACAAGAAACATTATGAGCCGACCATGCAGCGGCAGGTTCTTTTCTGATATAAGAAATGCAACAGATATCACGAGTGCCACCGATTTCGTAAAAAAGCAGGTTCAGCTAACCACCACTAATAACGGTTTCTATGTAAACTTCCTGCACTGGCATGAATATTACTTCGAGAAAAATAAGAAAGTAGAGGCCGTAAGGATTATGGACGATCTCTACCAATCGGTAGCTGAAGGTATAGGGAACGCACGAATTGCCAAAATCAATTATAATCAGGCAATAGAATATCTACATGCTAAGGAAGCGGTTGATACAGTGTACTTCAGTAAGAATAAGAAAATGATTAATCTGGAATTTAAATACAGTAAAAAAAGAGAAATTGACTATTCTATTATTCAGACTCCATTGACCATTAAATTTGATAAAAGGAACTTTGGCCAGTTGAAGGGAAAAAGAATATTGACAAACGATAAAATTCTAAAGGTACATCACGACGAGAAATTCATTTATCTGGATGTCAAGCCAAACTTTTCCATTAAGGAAGAAATGATTTCAATACCATTGGGAAAAGAGAAAAATTCTCCACAACAATGGCAAATTCCTGTCATGTCATACAATCAAACCGGGTTATCCGTTGATGTAACACCTCCTTCAAGATTTGTACTTTTTATGAAAAAGAAGGGTAACGATAACTTTAAGGTAGAAATAATTGACCGTACCTTCGATTTATTGAGTCAATATAACCTTGTAACACTTCTTGATGATTATGACTATTTTCTTGGTGCCATTACAGACGAAGGTGAAAGCTCATTATTGGAATTAAGATGATAATACATTATAATCCAGGTGCTTCCATTATTTAATAATGAATGTTCACTATTCTAATACGTACTATGGCTACAACAGAATAATGAGGTTTGATCGATAACAAATTATTCAATAAATTCCCATTAGTATAGAAAAAAAAGACAAATTAAGTTTTTATTGTCTTCTCGATCAATATTCTTCTATATTTGCAAACAATAGAATAAATCGAATCAATTATTATACGTAGAAATCAGCTTATCAAATACTAACATGTCTATATTTCTGCATTGTTAATCAGATATACATGAGAATAAATTCCATTGGCCTAGCCTGCATATTTGCAATTATCCTAAACCTGAGTTCCATTGCACAGAAATACGATGCCATCGTTTTGTCGAAAACCGCATCTTATGAAGTAGAAGTTTCTTCAATACTTATAAAGGAATCACTCACCATTCAGATCAACAACAAAACAGGTGACGACTATGCTGTTTTTGCCATTCCTTATTCAAAGGATTTAAAAATAAGTCAGTTAAAGGCATGGATAGTTGATGGCTCAGGCAATATAGTTAGAGAGTTGAAGAAGAATGAAATCATTGAAAGAAATGAATTCTCCAACGACCTATACACTGATAGATTCCTCAAGATGTTTCAAATGAAACATACTTCATACCCCTATAAAATTGTTTGTGAATACACCTATACCCGCAAGAATTATATGCATATATGCGATTGGTCGCCCGTAGCATATAAAAACATCCCAACCCTGGAGGCCACGTTAAGAGTAAACATCCCTCTGGAGATGAATTTCAGGACATATACCAGGGAAATGCCCCAATATAGGTTAGATACCCTTGAGTCGAGAGTGGTTCTTGAATTATCATCAGCATACCCAACACCTGTAAAATCCGAGATTTACTCCATTGGCAACCGACAAATACCCATGGTTTCAATTGTTCCTTTGGAATTTACCAATGAAAACAATGGAAGTTGGAAGACATGGCAAGAATATGGCGATTGGGTGTACGGTTTAATTGACGGAAAGGATGTACTTCCTGAGAGTGAACAGGCAATAGTAACAAATCTACTTAAGGGTGTGACTGACAAGCGTGAAATTGTCAGGAGGTTGTATCATTATATGCAGGATCATACCCGTTACATCAATGTGAGCATTGGTATTGGTGCCCTGAAACCCTATCCTGCAGAGTATGTATGCAGCAATAAATATGGCGATTGCAAGGCATTGACCAATTACATGAAGGCATTGTTGAGATACGCCGGCATTGACTCCTTTTATTCACTTATTGAACTGGATGAATTTCCTGATGATTTTATGACTGATTTTCCAAGTCATCAGTTTAATCACATCGTTCTAATGGTACCCATGGGAAATGATACCATTTGGCTTGAAAACACGAGCAATATAAATCCCATGGGGTACATGGGCTCAAACACACAAAACCGCTATTCACTCATTATATCACCGGGTAAAAGCAGACTTTTAAAAGTACCTGCTCTCTCAGGAAACCAGGTACTTGAAAAGAAAATGATGGTCTTTGATTTGAGTAAAACAGAAATGACGAGGGTCACGATTCACAACAATTACGGAGGCCGGGATTTTGAGCAGTTTAACAGCCTTAATTCACAATTGAATGACAATGATAAGGATAGGATAATTCGTCAAATCATGATGTTTGACAATTATGAAGTTAATAATTGGGAAATCATCAAGCATAATCGCGATACAGCAAGGATAGACCTTAATGTAAATCTCTCACTGAACAAGTTTCTCAATCCCATGGGAAATGACTTATATTTCACATTAAATCCAACAGGAATACCTGCCTTTACAAATACTGCCAATAGAACACTTCCGGCCTTCATTCCATATCCGATAAACATTGTTGACACGCTGGTTTATTATCTTCCTGAGAATTACGCCCTCAAGAATCAATCGGAGCCGGTCAGCATCAGGAGCGATTATGGTAATTATGAGCATACTGTAACTGCTTCTGACGGAAAAGTTACCGTTATAAAAAGGTTTGAACTTTATCGCGGCGATTATAACATTGATCAATATCCTGAATTCTACCAGTTTATAGAATTGGCCAGGAAGGCCGATAAATCAAAAATAGTCATCAAACAACTCTAATAATAAAAATCGTGAAGCATTTTAGGAAAATTTCATCCATTCTGATTGGCTTTTTATTACTAATCGTTGCCGACAACTCATTTGCACAGAAGGATAAAGAAATAGCAAAATTCGGCAATTGCAGTAAGGAGGAACTGGAGCTTAAACAATGTACGTTTGACAGCATTGCTGAAGCTGAAATGCTTTTTGATGTGGGTGATCTTTATTTTGATGACAGCCGTAACTGCATTTTAGAGAGGCGTATGAGAGTTAAGGTCTTTACAAAGGCAGGCTTGGATCAGGCTGAAATTAATATTCCTTTTCTTAAGTGAATACAAAAAATCAGCTCACTCAAAGGAATTACTTACAACCTTGTAAATGGCAGCATTGAAACAACATCGCTCAATACCAAAAATGCATTTGATGAGCAGGTGGCTGAAAATTGGTATCAAAGGAAGATAGCCATGCCTAATGTTAAAGAAGGTTCTGTATTTGAAATCAGCTACACACTTACGGCTAATGGCTACTATTCTTTGCCTACCTGGGAATTCCAGACAGATATACCTGTCCTTTACAGCAGGCTGGATGCTACCTTCGACCCCAGATACAGCTATACTCAGATACTTAGGGGCGACAAGCCACTTGATGACTTCCAAACTTCAACAACAAATATCAGACCCATATTCATAAATAATATCCCGTATAGCCGTGAGAATTTCAAATTTATCATGAGGGAAATCCCTGCTTTCAATGACGAGTCATTCATTACTTCAGCCAATGATTATAAAATAAAGCTTGATTTCCAACTTTCCGGTTATAGAAACAGATATGGCATCATGGAACCTATTTTATCTACCTGGCCAAAGCTCTGTGAGGGACTATTTGATGCGGAATCATTTGGCAGCTTTATCAAGTCGTGTGAACGTGCCGGAAAAGACCTTATTTCCGAGAACAAATTGGATACCATGTCATTAACCAATAGGATCAAGTGGGTGGATAAATACATGAAAACCAATTTCGAATATAATAATACCAATACATTCCTGAGTACAAAGTCGTGCAAACAATTGCTTGATCAGAAAACTGGTTCCAGTGGCGATTTGAATCTCATGGCTATAGGATTTCTCAGAGCTGTTGGTGCAGAAGCAGATCCTGTGATTCTTAGCACCCGTAGCCACGGGAAAATTCAAACTGCATATCCTTTCCTTGAAGCATTCAATTACACCGTTGCATTGGTAAACCTCGACAGCAGCCTATATATAGTAGATGTTACGGAACCAATGCTCAATTTTAGTGAAATACCAACCCGATGCCTCAATGACCAGGGAATGCTGGTTAGAAAAGACAATATTGATTGGATAGAGTTCCAAAGTAATTTCATGTCTGATAACCGTCATGAAATAGAACTTACCATAAATCCTGCACACGATAGCCTTCAGGCGCAGATCAAGCTTACCTCATCAGGTTATGAAGCCCTTAATAAAAGGAAATTATTCAAAACAGATTACAAGGAACTGGCTGAAGATCTCCTTGGCAGAAATTACTTGTCGTACGATAGTATTAATAGTGTTAATCTTAAAGAGACAACCCAACCCTTTCAACTCCATTTTTCCCGACCCTTTGAAGTGGAAAATGTAGATGACAATCTGCTGATTGATCCATTCTGTGGGATGATCATTACAGAGAATCCATTGAAGCAAACTGAAAGAAGTTACCCAATAGATTTCACCTATAAGTTTTCAAGATCATTCTCAATAAATATCAACATTCCACAGGGATATCGCTTGCTTTCAACACCTGAAAATCTGATAGTGAATAATAAACAGGTCAGAATAGTATATGCAGTAACGAACCTGAATCCGGAAATAGTAACCATAACGGCAGTTTATCAATTCAAGAAGGATGTTTATCCTGCATCTGACTATCTGACACTGAAAGGCTATTATGACCAGATAGTCAGTAAGTTCAACGAAAAGATAATACTGGAGAAAACCGGCATCTAGCCTTTGTCATTCAAAATACCGCTTGTATTTCCTGTGCAGCTTCCTGTTCATTTTCTGCACATTGATTAACTTTGCAGACAACAGCAACAACCAAATCAAGCCAAATCTGTTTATTGTCCTTTATTTTGAATTATGGAAAACTCTTTGTTGTCCGGGATGACGCTCGACCAGATGAATGATCTTTCACAAGGCACAATGGTAGAACATCTGGGAATCAAATATACTGAAATCGGTTACGACTATCTGGTTGGTACCATGCCTGTTGATGGCCGTACCAAACAACCATTTGGATTGCTGCATGGCGGTGCCTCCGCAGCATTTGCTGAAACACTTGGCAGTATGGCCTCTGCAAGCATGGTCGATCCGCATACCCATACTATTGTGGGTGTGGAGATCAATGCCACACATGTTAGAAAGGCTAAAAGTGGGATTGTAACAGGCAGGGCATCACTGATTTCCCGTTCACGGAAACTTCATGTATGGGAGGTTAAGATTTCCAATTCTGATGGTGAACTGGTTTGTGTGTCACGACTTACTGTCATGGTAATTGCCAAGTCCTGATGACCTTCCCTGTTCTTACCGGTTTCCAGGGGGATTGGCTGTTGAATGAACAACCGTTTGTGTCGTATCGTTTGCCGGGTACCGATACACCCGTCACCCTGTTGAGCAATGAGCCGCCAAAAGTGCTTAAGCAGGATTCCCGACTTCCTGAGGATGAGAAGGGATTTATTCTGGCACCATTTGATATCAATATGCCCTCTGTCTGGTTCAAAGCCGACCACCAGTTTTACGGTGATCATGCGAGGGACCCATATACTTCAGGCAATTCCAATGGTTCCTCAGGCAACTTACCCGATAAAACAATCAAATCCACTGCTACCAATCTTCCCTTGAAAAGTGAGATGTATCATAATCCAATGACACTTCCGGTTTCCACTTCCAAAGAGGAATATCTCAATCAGGTTGAAAGAGTATTGGCAGCTATCCGTCAGGACTCCATTCAAAAAGCAGTTCTCTCCAGAAATCTTCATATACCCTTTCATCGTAATACCGAAGCCCCAATACTCTTCAATAGCCTAATGGAACGGTTCCCCAATGCTTTCGTTTACCTTTTGTCATTCCCCGGTATTGGATGCTGGATAGGAGCTTCGCCCGAGCTGTTGCTGAATGCTGAATCTTCCCCGCATACTATGCCCGATGCACCAACCGGCACAATGGCTGATTTAGCCACTCTTCACATTGAGACCATGGCTCTAGCCGGTACACGTAGGGTAAATACACCGGGCACATGGGGAGAAAAGGAAATAGATGAGCAGGAGTGGGTAGTAAGATATATTGAACAGCGGCTATTAGATGCAGGATGCAAAAGCATCGAGAAAAGTAAAACCTACACCTGCATTGCAGGGAATGTAGAACACCTCCGCACTGACTTCAAGGCTTTGCTTCCATCCGTTCAGCTAAACATACTGCTGCATTCCATGCACCCTACCCCTGCAGTTTGCGGATGGCCTGCCGCTGAAGCACTTGATCTCATCAGGGTAACGGAGGAGTATCCACGATCATTCTACTCCGGTTATCTTGGTCCGGTAAACATGGAACGGAAAACCTCCTTGTTCGTCAACCTCCGCTGTATGCAGGTTGGTGAGCAGGAGGCGGCCCTCTATGCAGGGGGCGGCATTACTATAAACTCAGTCCCTGAAGCCGAATGGGAGGAAACAACCATTAAAAGCCGTACGCTGTTGGCAGAAATCGAAAAAATACAGAACTTAGCGATTTAATCAGATACATAAGTAGGATGCATATCCGTAAGATACATGAGTAAAAAGCATATCAGCAGACTTGCCGCCATAATGGTTGCAAAGGGAATGGAACAGGTGGTTGTGTCGCCCGGTTCACGTAATGCGCCGGTCATCATACTGTTTGGTGCCAATAAGGCACTCCGGCTAATCAGTGTGGCCGATGAAAGGAGTGCAGGTTTCTATGCCCTTGGTCTTGCCTTGCAAAGTCATAAACCGGTGGCCCTGCTCTGCACCAGTGGTTCGGCAGTGCTTAATTATGCACCTGCAATCGCCGAAGCCTACTACCAGAAGATTCCGTTGCTTATCATTACTGCCGATAGGCCTGCTGAGCTTATTGACCAGGGTGATAGCCAGACTATAAGACAGCCAAATGTGTATGCCAACTATATCAGGAAGAGCTTTAACCTACCGGTATCCATTCAAACTGAAAAGGATGAATTGTACTTCGACAGGATTGTGAATGAGGCAATTGACCGTACTCAGCATCCTGCAGCCGGCCCTGTACAGCTTAACCTGCCATTGGATGAACCCCTTTACGATATAAAGCTGCCCGACGAAGAGCCTATAGTAAGGATTATTGAATTTATTACCGGCACTACTGCTCTTGATTCATCAGTACTTAACAGGTTGGCAACGCATTGGAAGAGTGCGGCCTCCAAGCTTATACTTGCAGGACAAATGTCGCCCAACCGGCAAATCAGGGAACTGCTTAAAAAACTGGCTGCCGATCCAACAGTGGCAGTACTTACTGAAAGTACTTCAAATCTAAATGAACCTGAATTTATCAACTGTATTGACCGTACCCTTGCTCAGATTCCTCCTGAGAAGAATGAAGAGTTTAAACCTGAAATACTTCTCACCATCGGTGGTGCCATAGTATCAAAAAAAATAAAAGCCATGCTGCGGACAATGCAGCCCATACAACACTGGCATGTTAATGCTGATCCGGAGGAATTTCACTACGACACATATCAGTCGCTCAATTCAACCATCGCTCTTCAGCCGGAGGTGTTCCTGCAACAGTTGGTATCAAAGATCCATGAATTGGGCAAATCAGTCACTGACGCTGCTGATCATGCAACCTATGCCCTGAAATGGAAACAAGCCGATGAGGTATCCGCGAGACGTCATGCTGAATTCATGAAGAGCCTGGAGTTTAGTGATATGAAAGTTTACGAGCATATCTTCAATCAATTGCCTGAATCAACCTGTGTGCATCTGGCCAATAGCACCCCTGTAAGATATGGTCAGCTCTTCAACCATAATCCTTCACTCAGCTTCTATTCCAATAGGGGTGTCAGTGGTATTGACGGATGCAGCTCTACAGCAGCAGGCTTTGCATACAACCACCAGAGGCCGGTAGTGTTGATTACGGGTGACATTGGTTTCTTCTACGACAGCAATGCCCTCTGGAACTCCAACCTTCCCGGTAACTTCCGCATTATTGTCATTAACAATGGCGGCGGCAACATCTTCAGAATCATTGACGGCCCAATCGGTTACCCCGAACTGGAACCATACATTGAAACGCACCACCAACTGGAAACTGCAGGCATTGCTGCCAATTTCAACATCCCATACTATAGGGTACAGAATGAAGAAGAACTTAAGGGGCGGATGCAACTTTTCCTTGCACCCCAATCTTCCGGTCGCCCTGCACTGCTTGAGGTAATTACCAATAATAAAATATCGGCACAAAAACTTAAGGATTACTTTTGCTACCTTAGAACAAAAGGGCAATAGCCTACGTGCCATACAACAACAAGAATTAAAAACAATAGGCCTTATGAATACAAAAAGGAACTGGACAACAATAAAAGTATACGAAGAGATCAAGTTCGAATATTTTGAAGGGATAGCCAAAATAACCATCAACCGCCCCAGATATCGCAATGCGTTTACACCCGACACGGTGAAGGAGATGATTGACGCCATGCACTACTGCCGTGAAGCCGACAATGTAGGAGTAGTGGTACTTACGGGCGAAGGTGACAAGGCCTTCTGCAGTGGCGGTGACCAGAACATCAAGGGTAAGGGAGGGTACATTGGCAAGGATGGAATACCAAGGCTCAATGTGCTTG
>JAEYXG010000263.1 GCA_023428585.1 Bacteroidota bacterium | reverse complement strand
GTCGGGTTCAATGGCGCGTATCATCTCCTCAAGCGATAGATTATAGATGGCATCGGAGATCAAATAGTCGGAATTGTATTGTGGAAAAGCAGCCGTGTTAAGGGATTTCTTCCATGTGGCATCGGTTATCTTTATATCCTCCTTAACATTCAAGTGCAGGGTTGTTTCATAAATATGGTCACCGTCATTGTCATTCAACTGCAGTTCAGTTCTGTTGTGGAGGTTATTGAAGTCCCACATCAGTGGCGCTTTTTCACCGGCAATATAGACTCCTTTAAAATCAGTTTTTTCAAGTCGTTCACCATTGAACAGCGTATAATATCCCTTCTCTTCAAATGCACGGAATACTTCACGCATATCAAGACGTACAATCCATTTTGTGTTGGGAGGCAGATTGGTTTCAGGTGGCAATGCAACAGTATGAACCATCTGTTTGCCAAAGGTTACATTGGTGATGGCCTTTCCGTTTTCAGGAATGAGGGTCACCTTATGATTTTTGCCCGGCGACATTTCATTGTCACGCAGGTTTATGCTGAATTTAAAAGTGATATCAGGGGTGTATTTATCAGCATCCGGGCTTTTATAATCAGAGAACATTTCATAGGGAGAGACAGCTTTTGCAGTAAAGCCATCCTGCACCACCCGGTCATTGAATACGGAGAATGTCTCCGATTGATAAATTGCCTTGTCGGTTCTTACCTGCCTTACCTGCGTTTGTGCCGGTGTGGATAAATACATACCTGTTAGCAATACTGCCATAGCCAGAAAATGTGATTTCATGATTCTCCGTTTGATAGCGTTGAAGTAATGGTAAAAATAGTGATTTTACCTAAAAGTGTTAATAAGTTCCTTGCAATCTTCTTCGCTCACCATAGGTATTTACCTATTTTTACGATGACATTTCAGGATTCATACCTCGCTGATAATAAGGGGGACAGTTTAAAATAACGAATGAGCAAGTTTTCACACCTACACATACACTCTAAATATTCAATACTTGACGGAGCCTCTGATATAAGTCAGATGTTCAAAAAGGCAGTAGGCGATGGCATGCCCGGTATTGCCATAACCGACCATGGCAATATGTTCGGCGCATTCAAATTCATTGCGGAGGCAGAAAAGCATAATGTAAAAGGCCAGCCGCCTGTAATAAAGCCTGTTGTTGGCTGTGAGTTCTATATGGTGGAAGACCGGCATAAGAAACAATTTACCCGTGATCATAAGGATGCACGCTACCACCAATTGTTCCTGGCGAAGAATGCCGAGGGTTACAACAACCTGGTGAAGCTCTGCTCATTGGGTTATATTGATGGGCTCTACAGTAAATATCCGCGTATTGACAAGGAGCTAATCCTTCAACATCATAAAGGGCTAATTGCCACTACCTGTTGTCTGGCGGCCGAAGTGCCCCGGGCAATCATGAACAAAGGTGAGAAGGAGGCCGAGGAGATATTCAAATGGTGGCTTGACCTGTTTGGAGATGACTACTATGTTGAACTGCAGCGCCATGGAATTGCTGATCAGGATAAAGTGAACGAGGTGCTGGTTAGGTTTGCCGAAAAGTATAACGTTAAGATCATTGCCACCAACGATTCACATTATGTGGAGCAGGATTTCTACAATGCACATGATATTTTGCTTTGCGTGAATACCAATGAATTGCAGAGCACCCCTTCAATGAAGGATTACAATGATGAAGAGGTGTCAGTAAAGGGAAAGCGGTTTGCGTTTTACAACGACCAGTTCTTTTTCAAGACTACGGCCCAGATGTTGGAAACCTTCAGTGATCTGCCTCAGGCGGTTGATAATACCAATGAAATTATTGATAAGGTGGAGTTGCTTAACCTTAAAAAGGATATCATGCTGCCACACTTTGCATTGCCTGACGGTAGAACAGATCAGTTTCAGTTTCTGTATGAGAAAACCTTTGAAGGAGCCCATCGCAAATATGGCAATGTAACACCTGAAATTGAAGAAAGAATACATTTTGAGCTGGAGACCATACGCAAGATGGGCTTTACCGGTTACTTCCTGATTGTTTCTGACTTTATTAGTGCAGGTCGTGATTTGGGCGTTTTTGTTGGCCCGGGTCGTGGTTCTGCAGCCGGTTCAGTGGTTGCCTATTGTATTGGTATTACCAATATTGACCCAATGAAGTATAATCTGCTGTTTGAGCGGTTCCTTAATCCTGATCGTAAGAGCATGCCCGATATTGATACTGATTTTGACGATGAAGGCCGGCAGAAGGTTATTGATTATGTAGTTGATAAATATGGAAGGAATCAGGTGGCCCAGATTGTGACCTTTGGAACCATGGCCGCCAAAAGCTCCATCAAGGATGTGGCCAGGGTGCTGAACCTGCCACTAAGCGAAGCAAATGCATTGGCTAAACTGGTTCCCGATAAACCGGGCACGGAGCTTAAAAGAGTGATGCTTGCCCCACTCACCGGCAAGGATAGCCTCAAGGAGAAGGAACAGTATAACAACGATGATATTGAAGCAGTTAAGAAGCTGAGGGAGATTGCAACCGGCAAGGATACAAAGGCCGAAGTGCTCAAGGAGGCCATTTCACTGGAAGGAAGTGTTCGCAGTACAGGGCTCCACGCTGCAGGTATCATCATAGCACCTTCTGATCTCACTGATATTATTCCGGTACTTACATCCAAGGAAACCAACTTACTGATAACCCAGTTTGAGGGGAAGGAGATAGAGGATGCAGGTGTAATAAAAATGGATTTCCTGGGTTTGAAGACCCTGAGCATAATACGTGATGCCCTGGAGCTGATAGAAGAAAATCATAAGATTAAGATTGTAATTGACGATATCCCGCTGGATGATAAACTTACCCTTGAACTATACCAACGGGGTGAAACCAACGGTACCTTCCAGTTTGAATCACCCGGTATGCAGAAAGCACTAAGAGAGTTGAAGCCCGACAGGTTTGAAGACCTTATTGCCATGAATGCACTCTACCGACCGGGCCCCATAGAGTATATTCCCAACTTCATTGCCCGTAAATTCGGACGTGAGAAAGTAGTGTACGATACTCCTGAAATGGAGGAGTACCTTAAAGAAACGTATGGTATTTCCGTATACCAGGAGCAGCTGATGTTGCTTTCGCAGAAACTGGCAGGATTCTCAAAGGGTGATGCCGATGTATTGCGTAAGGCTATTAGCAAAAAAAACCAGGAAACATTGGCCAAGAACAAGGCCAAGTTTGTTGAGGGATGTGCTGCCAAGAATGGAATCGACACTAAGGTTGCCGAGAAGATATGGTCAGATTGGGAAGCCTTTGCATCATACGCATTCAATAAATCACACTCCACCTGCTATGCTTTTGTCGCATTTCAGACTGCCTATCTGAAAGCGCACTATCCGGCCGAATATATGGCTGCCGTGATGACACACAGTTTGAATGATCAGAAAAAGCTAACCTTCTTCATTGATGAAATAAAGCGGATGGGAATACCCGTTCTGGGTCCTGATGTAAACGAATCAGGCTACCAGTTCACTGTCAACAAAAACAATGAAATACGCTTCGGTATAGGCGGCATAAAGGGAATAGGTGAGAATGCGGTTGCTGCCCTTATTGAAGAAAGAGACACCAATGGGCCATACAAGAATATTTTCGACCTGACCCGCAGGGTAAACTTAAGAACAGTAAACCGCAAGAGTTTGGAAGTATTGGCAATGGCGGGAGCCTTTGATAACTTTCCCAACTCACATAGGGCTCAGTATTTCTACAAAGATTCATCGGAAGGAATGACTTTTCTGGAAAAGGTAATAAGGAATGCCGCCGAATACCAGGCACAGAAACAGGGAATGCAAGTAAGCCTGTTTGGAGGATCATCAGAGGTGGAAATGCCCGAGATAAAACTACCGGAATGTGAACCATGGAGCAACTTCGAGCAGCTTAAATATGAAAAGGAGATTGCCGGTTTCTACATCTCAGGCCATCCATTGCATGATTATGCCCTGGAGATTGATTCCTTCTGCAAACACACTGTAAATGATCTCCTTGAAGAAAACAGCAAGGCCAATGCAGGAGTGAATATCACCGTTGCCGGTATCATCACGGGGCCACGCCACCTTATCTCAAAGCAGAACAAGCCATTTGGCACCTTCAACCTGGAAGATATGCTTGATTCAGTCAATCTGGCCCTCTTTGCCGAGGATTACATGCGTTACAAACATTTGCTTTCAGAGGGTACTGCCGTGCTCATCAAGGGAACCTTCCAAAAGAGGTTCAGGGATTCAGAAGCATTTGAGTTTAAGATTTCATCTATTTCCTTACTTTCAGAAGTGCTTGAAAATATGACCCGTAGCATACTTGTGAAGATTGATGCATTTTTGGTGGAGGAAGGTTTGATACGAAAGCTTAAGGAGTTGAGAGACGGTAATAGAGGTACCTGCTCATTAGCCTTTGAAGTGATGGATGAAGCTGATAAGGTAACGGTTCGTATGGTATCAAGGGTGCCCGTATCTCCCTCTTTTGCTGTTCAGGTAATAAAGAACATTAAAGAAGTGGAAGTTTTTATCAATTAAAATAATAGTATTATCTTTGAAGTCAGTTTTAACAATACAAAAAAATCAAAAATATGGCACTTGAGTTAACTGATGCGAATTTTGAAGAAATCGTCCTGAAATCCGATAAACCTGTACTTGTTGATTTATGGGCAGAAT
>JAEYXG010000171.1 GCA_023428585.1 Bacteroidota bacterium | reverse complement strand
CAATTTGATGGCATTGATAGGACAAGATTCTTGCACTGTGTTCCCAACAGTAACAGGAGCATTTACCGGGAGATAGATATTATCAAGCCAGGCTGCCGATCCGTTATTGGTAGTATTTGACGGAAGTGAGAATCGCCACTCAAACGTATGATTACCTGCTTCAACTGCATAAGTGATATTTGTCCAACCAACTGTATAATCCCATTCGGCAATCAGGAAATTATCCATATAAAAGCCAAGGCTTGCACCGGGGTCAAGTACATTCAGCTTAACCTGGAACGAGATATAATCACAGCTTAAGGTTTCACATTCATAATACAGGGAACTGTTTTCACGTGATTCAGTACTCCCTGAATGCAACGAGTAATTCCCCTCATAGGCCTCTGAATTATCAACATACCATTCATGAGTATTTGACCAGTTGTTTCTTGGGAAATCATTCTGCTCAAAATCTTCATCGGGCGCATCAATTGTAGAATAATTGAATATAGCGCTTTCCTGGCTTCCATGACTGTTTGTGGATATTACTTTCCACTCATAGGCCATGCTGTAATCCATTTTAGGTAATGAAAGCGAATCAATTGAGGTAATAGTGTGAGTATCCCAAATATCGGAGCCTTTCTCCCTGATGCAGAAGTTATATTGATCAGGTGTGCAACCGCCACTCAATTCCCAGTCAAACGCAGGTTTTGTTGATCCTTTGTATGTATGGTTCCCCGGAACAGGATTAATGGCAACTGCAGGTAAATCTGTAACTTCAATTTCTGCTATGTATGGAATTCGGTTTTTACCGGTTATGGTTAGAGTTAGTTTAGTGATACCTTCTAATTGGGGAAGATCAAGCGATATAATTTGCCCATCAGATTTTGCAGTACCTATAATAGTTCCATTTAATGAAAGGCAAGCAAAGGCTGTTGAGTCAATTTGAGAAATTGCAAATAAACGGGAGTCTGTGCCTATTAGCCTTGAAAATACAGGTTCAAATGCTTTAACGGTTGAAGTTCTGAATTCTACTGAAGGATCACCAAAAAGTATCCAGTTATCAGTAACAACATAGGCCCCTTGTCCGTATTTATCGTTCATTTTCATGCAGCCACTCAATGATATTCCTCCAAAAGTGGCAGATGTGTTCATTGGCTTTTCTCCACTGATGATAAGTGCCATCTCATCCTGGGCTTCCATGGGTGGATACCAGGTTTGGTTTGCTGACGACATGAGGGTTGCAACTGCACCGGCTGGTTTGCCATTGCTTTCTACCCTTAAAAACTCTTCTGCCATACAGGTTGTTCCTGTAAAACCTCCATTATCACAACCGGCCGACCAAATGAAAGGATGAATTTCAGTATTTGTAAGTTTCCGTATATCAGATGTTGAGAAGCCTGAAGTTATCCAGCTGTTAACGCTTCCATGACCAATGTACATAATGGCATCCTGGCCAGTGTCTATGGCTTTTGACACCATAGACACTGTAGGATTGCCGGTTTGGTCGTTGCCCCCCCTTGAACCATCATACAGTTCGCTTATAACCGGGTATGCTGTTTCGCCGACTAAATTTCCGATATTTCGGATGTGTTCAAAGTCAAGCTCACCGTCATCTCCTGGTCCCAGGCCGCTGCCAATTCCAAGGAAGTTAGTGTAGTTTGCATGAAAAGAAGGATTTTTCTCATAACTGATTGTGCGTTCAACCATGGTTTTACATTGGGCTGCCGTTTCACAGGAGAACCTGCCGACCAGCACTTCAGGATAATGATCATCACCTGAAATATAACCATACATATTATCGCTCGCACCTTTTGCTGCTTCATTCGATGGGATAAAACCATCATCACCAACCAGTAAAAGATAGGTTAGTCCTTTTGAATAATAATAGTTGCTGATATAAGCCTTGATTGCGGCTGCATCAGAACTGCTTGCAATGCTGCTTACATCAACCATTTCACAAGCTATGCCCTTTTGGTTTTTCCATTCTACAAATGGAACCATTGATTCCATGAACGATGGATGCGCAATGACCAGCATGTTGCCCTGTTCTTCCAATGCCATGTAGCGGTTTGATTGGAGGTTGCTTCCATTGGAATAATGCGTTTGAACCATGCCATTCAATGGAGTATTTCCATTGGCACTGATTTTAAGCAGTTCATTTATACCCGGCTCATTTGTACTTTGTAGTGTAATGCCGATATGATTATAGACTCTTAAAACACGGGTAATGGGATTATACTGAATAGGATAAAAATGAACGGATTGACCGCGACTGTCAGCCCAGATATAAGGATCATCAGTACTTACTATCTGACCCGGATAAAAAGCATTATAATTATAAATGGCGGTATCGTAGAAGATGTCATCTGCAATCTGTGTAAACAGACCCGGGTCGCCGGCTGAAGGAGCTATATTAAAAAATGGGAAATCAGTATATTCTGAACTCTTAACAAGAGGGATTGTTGTGCCTGTGAATGGTATTGCAACGCTTATGGAGAGATGCTGAATATCAGGTAATCCTTTATCCATTAAACCGATTCCATCTGATAAGATGATGCGTTCTGATTCCTTACCGTTGATTGATAAGGATTTGGATGAGAAACCTTGTAGCTCCAGGTCAATGGTGATACCATCAATTGATTCACTTACTATAAATTGTGGCGCAGCGGAGGTGTTGCCATCACCGTTCAATGAATAGAACTGAAAATCCTGTGCACCAACAAAGGTAGTCAGTAGAAGTATCCAGAATGTGAGTAACAGTTGCTTCATATATGCGGAGCCCGGTTATATTAGTTGAGATCGGGCATAGGCAACCTGTGTGCCTTTTTTCTGGCATGTATGTCTACATTTAAAAGAAAATCGTGTAAGGATCACGAAAACAGTTAGTTAAAAGAGAGGATAAAAAGTTGAATATCGGCAGATCTCTATTTTCAATCACAAAAAGCACACAGAAAAGCGCACAGGTGTGCGGGCAAAACCTACTTATTTGAATAATAAACTGTATTCAATCCGGAATGCCTGAAATGAAGATTAAGCAAGATATAGAAGGTTCAGGCAACAATAGAACCCGGGATATTTATTAAGTCATGATTTTGGTCAACTCCAGTACAGGTCCAGTATAGGTAGTGTACAACTGGTGTAAAATCAAGAATTAACACGACCTGGACACCAGTTGCACTGGACCTGAACACGACTTGAAGTTAATAAATCCTTAATGATGCTTAGCCTTAAAAGGTTGGTTAATGAAAGTGTGTAACTCCAGTTAAGGTTATACGTCTCATTGAACATGAATGTTAGAACTAAATTCGATGTGTTTTATTGATTAACAATGTGAAATTCTAGAAGACATTATGAAAGAAGTGGATAGTGCCATAATCATGTCTAAGCAGCCGTGATTCCAATACACCAATGCATCAATTTAGAAAATACAGGGGTGCAATTTTTTGTAAATCGTTTAAAAGATTTAATTTTGATTAATTAGTGTGCCGTCTCGCATGCAGAAGCCTTGATTTGCCCATTTACTTTCAATAATCATCTCAAAATATGGAATCATGAAACTCTTTAGGATATTAACTCTTTGTTTTGCCATTACCTTCATGGCTGCATGCAATCAATCATCGGTCAATGATGGGGTGAAACAGGTACCTCAAGAATGGAAAACGCTGCATGAAAATGGCTATTCCCTGCAGTATCCTCCTGATTGGTCACTTGATAAGTCGGGCCAATCGGGTACTAGTTTTATTGTGCTTTCACAGCAGGAATCACCTGATGATAATTTCAGGGAAAACGTTAATCTGCTCATCCAGGATTTATCGGGTATGAATATAGATTTGGACAAATACACTGAAATATCATTGGATCAGGTTAAGGCAATGCTTACCAAAGGCAAAATAATGGAAAGTGTTACTAAGAACGCCAGGGATATGCAGTATCAGAAGGTTGTATATACCGGTGTTCAGGGAATTTATGAAATCTATTGCCAGCAATACTATTGGGTCAGGGATGATAAAGCCTATGTGCTGACATTAACCTGTGAGACTGATAAAGTTGAGTCATTCAAAAATACCGGTGAGATGATACTTGACAGCTTTAAATTTGATAATATATAATAGATAGGGGCTTCTCCAACTAATTTCAAAACTCAAAAAATGAAAAAACTACTGTTTACCTTATGTTTGCTTATCAGTTTTAATGCAATCGGACAGGTTATTATTCCTGCCGATTCATTAAAGAAGCATGTTTACTTTTTGGCCAATGATTCATTGGAGGGCCGAGGCTTTTCAACAGTGTCAGGGTTAAAGGCGGCAAATTATATTGCTGCGCATTTTGAAAAGGTTGGACTGGCCAGGATTGGTGAAAGTTATTTGCATCCATTTCAACAGAAATATGGTTCTACCATACTTCAGGGAAATAATGTTGTTGGTATAGTGAGAGGCTCTGATTCGCTTTTGAAAGATGAGTACATATTGCTGGGTGCTCATTTTGATCACGTTGCCTATGATATGGTTGAGGGTAAAAAAATAGTTTACAATGGTGCTGATGACAATGCTTCCGGAACATCGGCCATAATGGAGTTGGCAAGAGCCTTGGTTAAGCACAAAAGTGAATTGAAACGCAGTGTGGTGATTGTAGCATTTGATGCGGAGGAAAGTGGATTGGTTGGGTCAGGTTATTTTGTTAAACAGGCCATTGTTCCCATTGAAAAAATCAAGTTAATGATGAGCATTGATATGGTTGGTAGATATGCAGAGAGCAAATCTCTTGCCATGGGAGCTATGGGTACCTTGGTTGGTGGAGAGAAAATGCTTGAAGTGTTGGCTGCAAAGCACAATGTTGATATTAAAAAAACAGGAGAAGAGATATCCAATAGAACAGATTCAAAGCCATTCGGGAATGTCGGCATCCCTGCCCTTCATGTTACAACGGGTATTATTGGTCCTTACCATAAACCGGAAGATGATGCCGGAACATTGGATTATGCCGGAATGGAAAAAGTATCAGGGCTACTGTATGAGTTGACGGTGGTAGCATCGAACAGTGAGGCATTGGCTCCAATTGATGCATTGGTTGTCAAATCAAAAAACAAGGGGATGCCTCCATTCAAATTGGGTGCAAAACTCAATTTAGGCAGCAATCATCATTACTATCCTAAAGAGTTCTATAATGGCAAGAGCAAATTTAGTTATGAAACAGGGCTATTGGCACAGTTCATGGCTTCAGAGCATCTTTCATTGCAAGCTGGTGCATTATATTCATCCATGGCTAGTGATTTTATTCCGGGGAACTTTCGTACCCACAGTCTAACAGTACCTTTAAGTATTGTATTGGGAACCAAAATGAATCAGGATATCCATCAGCGGTTTTTTGTAACCGTTGGTGCCTATTACAGTTATCATTTTGCAGGAACAGTCGGTGGAAAGAAGATGGATTTCGAGAATGACTTTGATAGAGATGAAACAGGGCTGGTTTATGGTATTGGATTGGAGGTGATGTCAGTTGTTGTGGGCGTTGATTTTCGCTATGGATTGACGGAACTAGCCAAGGGTGCCGGTTACAATGAATTTAGAAACAGAGGTACTTTCTTCACTCTAGGCTATTTCTTCTAAATTTTCATTTGTTGCTTAAACCATATATGGAAACGGCTTTTATTGTCTTGAATGGTTCCCATTCATAAGACAGTTTAAGGAAATTAATCTTCTAAAATTTAAAAAATGAAAAGGCAACCCTTCCTTCTAATGATGCTATTACTACTGTTTGTCCCATTTTTAATGGCACAGCAATCAGATTCATGCATAGTTCTGTTGCCTGAAATTTCAGGA